>CAZNGD010000160.1:0-5423 GCA_964572295.1 uncultured Verrucomicrobiota bacterium | reverse complement strand
CATGGGGATGGTGATCCACGAGCCGACATCGCTGCCGCCGGCATAGGTTTCGTTGTGGGTGGTGGCCATCGAGTTGATGCCGTCGTTATCCACGCGCACCTTGACGTTGATATCGGTGATGCCGTTGAGGTCGTAGGCGTGCGTCCAGACGTAGAACTCGGAGTCCATCTTTTTGAGGAAGCGTTCGTCCTTTTGGGGGACGCGGTTGTACCAGCCGAAGGTGTAGGCGCCGGGGTTGTAGGGGAAGCGCTGCGGCTTGAGCAGGGTGGGGGGGGTGGTGTCCTTGTGCATGCGCGTGGACATGAAGCTTTGGAGTTTGCCGATGGCGTTTTTGGTGGCGAGCGCGGGTTTGACTTCGTCGTCGTTGCCGAGGCCGCCGTAGTAGTTGAAGCCGGAGTCGAGGCCGGCGAGATAGATATGCCACGCGAGTTCGACATCGTTGGGGCTCGTCCAGTTGCCGTCGCCGAGGTTGTTGTAGGGGTCTTGAATCTTCCAGGCTTGGACGCTGCCGCCTTCATCCTTGAGGATTTGCTCGGCGGTGATGACCCAGTTGGCGCCGGCCATCAGCGGGGCATAGCTGAAAAACTTGAGGGCGAAGCCGGGGGTTTCCATATCCACCATCGTGTTGGGGTAGCACGAGGCGATGTTGTTGGGGTTGACGGGCGGCTCGATCCACTTGAGGAAGTTGGGCGCGCCGTAGTCCATTTCGGGGAAAATCCACGCGCCGTCTTCGACGTGGGTGACGGGGGCATTGGCCTTGGCGGCATTGACGAATCCTTGCGGCGTATTTTTGACGTAGCCGGCGCCGGCGGATTCGTTGAAGAACTGCGGCGTGGCTTCCTGCCACGAGCTGTGGCCGCCGCCCCAGGCGTTATCGCCGTCGGAAGACGGCATCACAATGACGGGGCGGTTGGGGTCGGTGGCATAAGGGGCGATAAAGCTCTGAATTTTGCCGATGCCTTCATTGGCATAGCCGAAGCGGTAGCTCAGCACGTCGTCGGAGGGGACAACATAAATCTGTTTGGTTGCGCCGTTGTTGGGGTTGACCCATTGCGCTTTGTGGAGTTGATAGGCGAACGGCGCGACGTTCCAGGCGGCATTGCCGGGGTTGGGTTCGCTGTACCACCAGCCGGAGGAGGGGGAGGGGCCGAGGAGGTCGGCGCGGTTGGGGGGCGTCGAGAAAATGCCGTATTGGCCGGCATCGAGATTGAACTGGTCGAAATAGGTCGGGCAGGTGCGGCTCAAGTGGTGGCTGGCGATGATGGACCACTCGTAGCCTTCGTCCACGAGCACATCAATCAGCGACTGCGAGAACGCCATTTCCGTCGGGAAATAGCCCTTGGAATGGTCGCTCAAATCGGAGTTGCCGCCCCATGCCTTCCACCAGGCCTGCTTGAAGGTTTGGATTTCCTTGCGGAAGACTTCCTTGGGCAACAGCGGCGCCAGCGAGTGGTGATAGGTGAAGCCGACGAGGTCCAGGCGGCCGCTTTGGCGCGAGCCGGTATAGTTGTTGTTCCAGCCGCTGCCATAGCCGAGGTTGCCGCCCTTGCCGAGCTGGTTGACGTTGTCAATCAGCGACCCGGAATAGGAGAGCGCGAAGCCGCCGCCGGAGAAGGAGTTCAACGAATCGGTCGCGCGGCTTTGATACGATGTGCGGCGGTCATCCAAACCAAAAATATCCGTCAAATTGTTTTCGGGGTGGTTGGCGGAGCTGAGGCCGCCGAAGTTTTGCCCGCCCTTGAGGGTGATGGAATCCCACGCGAATTGCACGCGGCTGTTTTGGCCGCCGGTGTTGTTCCAATCCGGCCAATAGATGGGCTGATGGTTATGCCAGAAGCGGCTCACGTGGACATTGCCATTGGCGAACGCGGGCAGGCCCGACAGCACCAAGGCGACGAACAGCAGAACGGCAAAAAGGACGGGGACGCGCAGTTTGTTCATGATCTCAACCCTACATCAGAATGATGGACACCGCCGCCGACGGCACACACCGCCAACGATAGGGCAACGATAGTCGAAACGATTTACAAGGCAAGCCTTATATTCTTAAAAATCGGCCCGCCGGGGGGGGGGGCTCAGCCGCGCAGGCGAATCCCGTACAGCAGCACCCGCAGCGGCCGCACCACGCGATACAAGCAGCGCAGCCATACCGGCAGCGAAATCCACCGGAAATCCCCTTCGCCCGGTGTGAAGAATCGCCGCGCGCGATGGCGCAGCATCTCCGCGCGGGTCATGAAGACCTCGTGGAACCGGCGCAGATGACTCCGGCGCAGCGGCGCTTCGGTGCCATCCAGCAGGTGGCGCACGGTCGTCATCTCCCGCGCCACCGCCGCGCCATTGGCCAGCGGCGTAATGCCGGGGCCGAGAATCTCCTCCGCCACGTTGCAGCCCACATTCAACACCAGCTCCGCAAACGGGCTGCCCTCGGCCAGCTCCTGCGCCTGCCTGCGGGCCTCCGGATGCCGCACCAGCAACCCGGCAATATCCACCAGCCAGACCAGCCGCGCCCACCCGTGCCAGGTGGCATGCAGACAACTCAACAACAGGTGCAGCGCGGGCATCGGCGCACACACCGCCACCGTATCCAGTTGCTGCGGCGCAAAATGGTCGTGCCAATTCCGCCGCCCGCGCGCCGGCCACGGATAATGTGCCGGGAAAAACCGGTGATTCACCTCCACCATCTGTCCATTGGGATGCTGAAACGCCACCCCCCAGCCAAAATACCACAGGTGCGCAAAATGCCGCGCATTGCGCGCCCGCGGGACATAGCCCTCATTTTTCAAAATCATGCGGAGCTGGGGAAAATCGCGCGGACAGCACATGAAGTCCAGATCGTCATACATCCGCAAGCCCGGCTCCGGCCACGCCTGGGCCGCCAGCGGCGGACCCTTGATCAAGACGCAGCAGCGCAACCGATGCGCCAGCAACCCGTGCAGGCGTTCCGCCTCGGCCACATAGCGCGCGGTGTGCTGCACTTGGCCGTAGGTCGCCGTGGTGGCGCCTTCGTCCGCGATGGAAAACTCCCCTTGTAGCAGACTACGGATGCGGTGACGTCGCGCCCACGCCAGGAGGCGCGTCGCCGACTCCGGCAACGGCAGCGGGGGTGACGGCAGGGGCAGTCCATGCGCGTGCCGGAATGCCTGCCGCAGATAGGGCAAAAAGTCATCCATTGCGGATGGTTGTAGTGCGCGGAATCCCCAGCGTCAACGGCAAAATGCCGCTGCGCCGGTGGCTGTTGGCTCGCGGCTGTCGGCCGTCGGCTTGCGGCTGTTGCGGCTGTTCTGTAGCCGGGCTCGCTGAACCCGGGGCGGCTGGCTGTTGCGGCGGTTGGCTCGCGGGCTCTGCTGGTTCCGGCGTTTGCAGTGCGGCGCACAGCGGCCAAGGCCCGGCCGGGCCTCTTGATTTCCGCTCCGCTTCGGGCAGCCCTCGGCGGAGAGATCAGAGGCGCAAAAAAATCGGTCCAATCCGTCGGATCAGTCTGATCCGTCCGATTGCCTCCTGTTTTCCTGCTTGGTTCGGGGGTTTTCCACGCTGTGGAAAAGTATTTTCCACACCGTGGAAAAATCAGGCCCAATCGTTCCACACTGTGGAAAAGTGGGTGGTGGGGCGTGGGCATGGGCGGGCTTGACCGGCGAAAAGTGATTAGGGAATACTCCATGGCGAAAACGACATCGTTTCCCGAGGAGTGTGTGTGATGTGGATGCTGCGCGGCGGGCTGGGGATTGTGGCGCTGATTGTGTTGAGTTGGGCGGTGAGCGAAAACCGTCGGCGAATGCCCTGGCGTGTGGTGGGGTGGGGGCTGGCGCTGCAATTTCTGTTCGCGTTGCTGCTGGTCAAGGTGCCGGTGTGTCGGCAGGCGCTGGGGCAACTGAATCGCGGGGTGCGGGTCATTGAGCGGGCGAGTCATGAGGGCGGCGCGTTTGTCTTTGGTTATCTGACCGGCGGGCCGGCGCCGTTTGTGACGGCGGATGGGGCGGGGGCCGCGCCGGCGCTCTTTTTCTTCGGGCCGCTGATGATGCTGATTGTGGTGGGGGCGCTGAGCGCGGTGCTTTTCCATTTTGGCATTTTGCAGAAGATCGTGGCGGCGTTTGCCCACCTGCTGCGGCGGACCATGGGGTTGGGCGGGGCCGAGGGCGTGGTGGTGGCGGCGAATGTTTTTCTGGGGCAAAGCGACGCGCCGCTGCTGATCAAACCGTATGTGGGCCAACTGGGCCGCGCCGGTTTGATGTGCGTGATGACGGCGGGCATGGCGACCATTTCCGGCACGTTGATGATTGTGTATGCCGCCATTTTGGAGCCGGTGTTGCCGGGGATTATTTTGGGCCACCTGGTGGTGGCGTCCATCATCAGCGCGCCGGCGGCGGTGATGGTGGCGCGCGTGATGGTGCCGGCCGATCCGGCCGAAATTGAACACGAAATCCCCAACCTGAAGGCGGAGACGCACGGGGTGGTGGATGCCGTCTTGAGCGGGGCCAACGATGGCGCCAAGGTGATGGTTAATGTGGCGATCATGCTGGTGGCGATTATTGCGCTGGTGGCGCTGGTCAACAAGGTGTTGGGGCTGGTGCCGCTGGCCACGCCGCTATCGTTGGAACGGATGGCGGGGTGGGTGCTGGCGCCGGCGATGTGGCTGGTGGGGGTGCCGTGGAGTGAGGCGCAGGCGGCTGGCGAGCTGATGGCGCTCAAAACGGTGTTCAATGAGTTTGTGGCCTATTTGGCGCTGGCCAAACAGTCACCGGATGCGCTCTCGGTGCATAGCCGGTTGATCACGATTTATTCGCTGTGCGGGTTTGCCAATTTTAGCAGCGTGGGCATTTTGGCGGGCACGCTGACCGCGCTTTGTCCGGAACACAAACGGACGGTGGCGGGTCTCGGCCTCAAGGCCATGGTGGCGGGCACCATCGCCACGTTGCTCACCGGCGCGGTCATCGGCATTTTGATTCGACCGTAACCGCGCGCCCCGCAAAAAAAACGCGCGCGGTCAACTCGCCGCTGATGGCGGCGCGGTTTTCGCCGGCGGCTTTTTTTCCGGCTTGGCCCCGCTGCGGTCCGGCGGGTTGATCAAATCCTTTTCCGCATTGAACACGCCATCCATCTGGAGTTCAATCGGCCGCTCCTTGGCGTTTTTGTAGGTGGCCGCAGTGGCACCCAAGCGGAGAATCCCCAGTTTCTGCAATACCCTCAAGATACCCATAGCGCCTCCCGTGTTGCCAGTGGTTGCTGGTTTGGTCTCCAAGAGAATAATCGGAAGCCCAAGCGGGTGCGTCAAGGTCAATTGCCAAGGCTCCCGTATTTTATGACGGGGGGGGCACCCGTACGTTTCAACCTTCGGCGGTGGCTCCGGCGGCGTTGCGCAGCAGCGTCACGCGCTCCTGGGCTTGCTCGCGCTGGTAGCCCCCGATGCGTTTGCGGATGAAACTGTC
>CAZNGD010000159.1:0-5470 GCA_964572295.1 uncultured Verrucomicrobiota bacterium | reverse complement strand
CCGTCAATTGACCGAAATAAGGATAGTTCATGAGCGATGAAGTAACCCCCGCCCCCGGCGCCGATGAGTCCGCCGGCGAAACCCGTGCCGCCGTCGCGCCGCAAAACGCGCCAGACCGCGTGGAACGCATCAATATCGAAGATGAGATGCAGAAGGCCTACATTGATTACTCGATGTCGGTCATCATTGGCCGGGCGCTGCCCGATGTGCGCGACGGCCTCAAGCCCGGCAACCGGCGCATTCTGTTCGCCATGCGCGAGGGCAGCTACACCCACGCGCGGCCTTACGTCAAATGCGCGCGCGTGGTGGGCGATGTCATCGGCAAATATCACCCCCACGGCGATAGCGCGGTCTATGGCACGCTCGTGCGCATGGCCCAGAACTTTTCCACGCGCTATCTGCTGATTGATGGCCAGGGCAACTTCGGCAGCATTGATGGCGATCCCGCCGCCGCCTACCGGTACACCGAGTGTCGCCTCAAGCGGGCCGCCGAAGAAATGCTGGCGGACATTGATAAGGACACGGTGGACATGCAGCCGAACTACGACGAAAAGCTGCAAGAGCCCAAAGTCCTGCCGGCGCGGATTCCCAACCTGCTGGTCAATGGCTCCACCGGTATTGCCGTGGGCATGGCCACCAACATCCCGCCGCACAACTTGGGCGAAATCATTGACGGCACCGTTCACCTGATTGACCACCCCACGGCCACGGTGGCCGACCTGATGCAGTTTGTGAAGGGGCCTGATTTTCCGACGGGCGGCACGCTGTACGGGCTGACGCCGATCCGCGAGATGTATCTCACCGGCCGCGGCCACCTGCGCCTGCGCGGCAAGGCCATCGTGGAGCCGTGGAAGAACGACCGCGAGCGCATCATCATCACCGAAATCCCCTACGCGGTGAACAAGGCGACCCTCATCGAAAAAATTGCCGATCTGGTTCACGAAAAGAAACTGGAGGGCATCAGCGACCTGCGCGACGAGTCCGACAAGGACGGCATCCGCGTGGTGGTGGAGCTCAAGCGGGGCGAAATCGGGCAGGTGGTGCTGAACAACCTGTACAAGCAGACGCAACTGGGCGGCACGTTTGGCGCCATCATGCTGGCCATTGACCACGGGCGGCCGCGGGTCATGGACCTCAAGGAGCTGTTGCAGTGCTTCATTGATCACCGCTTCGAAGTGCTGACCCGGCGCACCCAGTTTGAATTGCGCGAGGCCGAGGCCCGCGCCCACATTCTGGAAGGCTTGCTGAAGGCGCTGGATCATCTCGACGACGTGGTGCGGATCATTCGCGGCGCGGAAAACCGCGAGGCCGCCAAGGGGCAGTTGATGGCCACGTTCGCTTTCACGGAAGTTCAGGCGAACGCCATTCTCGACATGCGGCTGTACCAACTGACCGGGCTGGAACGCGGCAAGCTGGCGGCGGAATATCAGGCGCTGCAGGAGCGCATCGCCTATCTGCAGGAATTGCTGGCGGATGCCCGCAAACTCTTCGGCGTGATGAAGGACGACCTGCTGGCCATCCGCACGGAATATGCCGACGAACGCCGCACCGAAATCGTGGTGGATGCGGGCGACATTGACATCAAGGACCTGGTCGCCGACGAGGACTGCGTCATTTCGCTGTCGCACGCGGGCTACATCAAGCGCACCCCCACCAATGTCTATCGCGAACAAAAACGCGGGGGCAAGGGCGTGGTGGGCATGGATACCAAGGATGAAGACTATGTGGAGCACGTCTTCAACTGTTCCGCCCACGATTGGATGCTGTTCTTTACCGAAAAAGGCCGGATGTATTTCAAGATGGCCTACGAGATTCCCGAGAGCGCGCGCGATTCCCGCGGCAAGGCGCTGGTGAACCTGCTGGATATGCAGGGCACCGAGAAAATCGCGGCGATCTTCCCCGTGCGCGGATTCGCGGCGGATAAGCATCTGTTCTTTGCCACCGAGCGCGGCAGTGTCAAAAAAACCTCGCTGGCGGCGTACCAGAATGTGCGGGCCTCCGGCATCATTGCCATGAACATCGCCGAAGGGGACCGGCTCATTGGCGTGGAGCTGACCAGCGGGCAGGATGACCTGCTGCTGGTGACGCGCCAGGGGCAGGGCATCCGCTTCCAGGAAACCGATGCGCGCCCGATGGGCCGCGCCACCGGCGGCGTGCGCGGCATCTCGCTGGCGGAAGGCGACGCGGTCGAGGGGATCGAGGTGGTTCATGAGGACGCCATGCTCCTGACCGTGACCGAAAACGGGTTCGGCAAGCGGACGCCCTTCAGCGAATACCGGGTGCAGAAGCGCGGCGGCAAGGGGCTCATTGCCAATCAGCTCACCGCCAAGACCGGCGTGCTGGTCACCGCGTTGAGCGTCCACGACCACGAGGCCATCATGATCGTCACCCGCAAGGGAACCATGATTCGGATGCCGGTGGATGGCGTGCGCATAACCGGCCGTTCCGCCCAAGGTGTAAAACTTATCGATTTGAGCGAGGAGGATGTGGTAATGAGTGCCACACCAGTGGAGCCGGAGGATGAAAATGGCCAGACGGCCCCGGCGGCCCCACCGGCGGACCAGAGCACACCTTCCTAAAGGAGAGCGGATGAACAAGATTGTCGGCGGATTGTTGCTTGTGCTGCTGGCCCTGCCCGTGTCGTGGGCCCGGGACAATAGCGTGGAAGACCGCAGCGCGGACGAAGCGCTGCTGACCTGGAGCAACGCGCTACCGTGGCAGGTGGGGGCGGCCTACCAACACCTCTCCCGCCCCGTGGACCTGGGCGGCGTGGAATGGCAACTGAAAGGGCAGTCCGTGGCTGGCGAAATCGGCGCGCGCCCAACCCCGTGGCTGATCGTGTACGGCCAGATCAGCGTCAATGAGGCCCGTTTGGCCGACCGGATGAGGGAAAACGCGGACTCGGGCGCGGGCGGTTTGCTGGGGGTGAAGGCCAATCTGTGGCAAATCAACGAGGGCCTGCAGCGCGCGGCGTGGCGGGTTCGTCTGCAACTGGCCGGCTACTATGCCTACCGCACCAGCGCCGACGGCGGCGAGGGCAAGTTGTCGTGGGGCGAAGCCACCGTCATGCTGCCGGTGAATTATCACCTCACGCTGGCGCGCAGCGCGCGCAACGTGTTTGCCGGCGAGTTCCACAGCCTGGAAGTGTTCGCGGGGCCGGCCCTGTCCAAGCTGGATGGCACCTGGACCCTGGGCGATGCCGAGCGCGACTTCGAGGAATCGCAGAGCTACGGCGTGGTGGGCGGCGCCAATCTCTGGCTGCTGGAAAACCTGCGCTTCGGCGCCAGCGCGGCCTGGTTCGATGGCACCAGCTTCGAGTTGTCCGTATTGTATCGTTTTTAGGATCTTCCGCCATGAGCGCGCGCATTCTCGACGGCAAAAGCCTGGCGGCTGAAATCCGCCGGGAGATTGCGGACGATGCCGCCAAGCTGCACGCGGCCACCGGCCTGGCGCCGGGGCTGGGCGTGGTGCTGGTGGGCGATCATCCCGCCTCGCGCTCGTACGTCACCGCCAAGGAAAAGGCCTGCGCCGCCGCCGGCATTCGCTCGCGCGAGCTGACGCTGCCCGCCCACGCCAGCCAACCGGATATTCTGGCCGCCGTGCGCGACCTGAATCAGGATGCCACCTGCGATGGCATTCTGGTGCAATTGCCGCTGCCGGATGCCGCCAGCGAACGCGAAGTCATCGCGGCCATTGATCCCGCCAAGGATGTGGATGGGTTTCATCCCGCGAACGTGGGGAAGTTGGTGCTGGGGCTGCCGACGTTTGTGCCCTGTACGCCGCAGGGCATTGTGGAGATGTTGCGCCGCGCGGCCATTCCACTGGCCGGGGCCCATGTGGTCGTGATTGGCCGCAGCGCCATCGTGGGGCGGCCACTCTCCATTTTGCTGTCGCAAAAAGGGGCGGATGCCACCGTGACCCTCTGCCATACGCGCACGCCCGACGTGGCGCGGTTCACCCAAATGGCCGACATCGTGATTGTGGCCGCAGGCCGGCCCAATACGCTGCGCGCGGAGATGATTCGTTCCGGCGCGGTGGTGGTGGATGTCGGCGTCAACCGCGTGCCGGACCCGTCCCGCGCCACGGGATACCGGCTGGTGGGCGATGTGGACTTTGACCCCGTGGCCGCCAAGGCGGCGGCCATCACTCCCGTGCCCGGTGGCGTTGGTCCCATGACCATCGCCATGCTGTTGCGTAACACCGTCGAGGCCGCGCGCCGCCAACGATTTGCCCCCGCATGATCCGGGTTATCAATCGCTATCTGCTGGGCGACTTTCTCAAAAGTTTTGTCATCACCCTGGTCGTGCTGACCTTCGTGATGTATGTGGGCGCGGTGGTCCAGGCCATTGATTACATGTCGCGCGGCATTTCCGGCCCGTTGATTCTCAAGATTTTTGCGCTCAACATTCCGTTCACCCTCTCATTCGTGATTCCCATGAGCGTGCTGACGACGGTGCTGCTGCACTTCGGGCGGCTCTCCGCCGATGGCGAAAGCACGGCCTTGAAGGCGTGCGGCGTGAGCCTCTGGCAGATGGCCGCGCCCATTCTGCTGGGCGCCACGATCCTGTCCGGCATTTGTCTCTATCTCAACGCGGAGCTGGCTCCGCGCAGCCACGCCATCCGGCGCCAGATGCTGCGCGATCTCGGCGAAGAAGACCCGCTGGCGCTGTTGGAAGAAGGACGCTTTGTCCGCGATTTTCCCGGGATGCAGATTTATATCGGCAAAAAAAATGGCAATCTCCTGGAAGACATCACCATCATGCAGTTCGGCGACAGAGGCCCCAAGGCCCAAGTCTATGCCGATAGCGGCGAGGTCAGCTTCAATCGTGAAACCCGCGTCATGGACATCGTCCTGTACAAGATTCGCCTGATCGAGTTCGACAAAACCGATCCCTCCGACCTCAGCAAGCAGCGGGAAATCACGGCGGACCGTTATCCCATCACTGCGGATTTGCGCCAGATGCTGCAAAAGAGCAAGGTCATGCCCAAGCCGGTTTCGATGACATTTTCCCAGTTGATTCAAGCCGCCGGCAACATCCGGCAGGCCTTTCCCGATATCCAGGAACAGAACGTGCCGCGCATGCGCACCAAGCTGGCGGTGGAAGCCAGCAAACGGATGGCGTTATCGCTCTCCTGTTTTTCGTTTGCCTTGCTGGCGATCCCGTTGGGCCTGCGTTCGCACCGCCGGGAATCATCCATCGGCATCGGCTTGGCCCTGGTGCTGCTCTTTTTGTTTTACCTGTTTATCGTGGTGGCCGAATCCCTGCTGGACCGCCCCCAATGGCGCCCTGATTTGATCCCGTGGCTGCCGGTGGTCGGCAGCCAGATATTGGGCACGTGGCTGCTCTACCGCCAACGCTAGGTTTTTTCGCTTGCCGAGCGCAAACCCGCCCCGTAGTGTTCGCGGAGTTGACTGCGTGCCTGTAGCTCAATTGGACAGAGCGTTAGCCTCCGGAGCTAAAGGTTGTGG
>CAZNGD010000158.1:0-5496 GCA_964572295.1 uncultured Verrucomicrobiota bacterium | reverse complement strand
ATATCATGCCAGCGTGAGCCCCGCTTTGGGTCCCCTCAAAGAAGGCATGCCCGGTGCCCGCAAAGACGATGTTGGACACGTTCAGTTCCCGATTGCCGTGATTGCTGATCGTCAAGATCCGGTTGCCGGTCAACCCCACGCCGACTTGGCCGAAGTCCAACTCGGACGGAGTCACCTCAATTTCGGCGGCGGTCACTTGGAAGAAATACATATTGGAGGCGATGGCGGCATCGCCCACCCATTCCGGATCGTACTCGGTGCCCATCAGGCCCAGGGTGTAATCCCCATGCGAGATCAATGTCCGCGGGATGTTCACCGAAACCGGCATGGGCGTGTCGCGGCCATCGCCGTTCACGTAGGTGCCCGCCGATGCCAAGCCGGCCGCCACTTCCACCAGCCCCCGCTTGAGGTAATAGGCGTTGCTGCCGGCAAACAAGCCGCTATCCACGTCCTGAATCTCCCACGTGACCGGCAGCCCCGTCTCCGAAATATCGGTGAAGGGGATGACGGGGCCCGGCGCGCCGTCGGCCGGCACCACGCCATTGACCAGCGGGTTGTCAATTTCCGGCCCGTCCACATCGTCGTCGAAGACAATGAAGCTCATGGGATACCCTTGCGCGTTATCCATGGCGTGCCAGCCCAGGCCGGCGAAGGTATCTGCGGCGAAATTTTCCCACTCGGTGGCATTGTAGGTTTGATTGGCATTGGTCACCGCGCCGATCCGGCGGATGGTCTTATCCTGATAGAAGTTGCCCGCGCAAGGCACCGCGAACAGCGCATCAATCGGGAAGTCTTCACCGGCGCCCTTGTACAGCAGCACCGTGTCGTCACCATTGAAGTTGCAAATGGTGCCATCGGTCCAGTCCGCCCGGCTCAACAGCTCGGCAGCGGACGCGGGGTTCGCAATCACAAACGTTGCGCCCGGCGGCAGCGTCTGGTCCGGGAACGGCGTGTAATCGCCCAGATTATCCCAGTTGCCCTGATTCGCAATCAGGCGGATTCCGTACTGATTCAGTTGGATGGGTTGCGTCGTGCCATTGAAGATTTCAATGGCCTTGTTATTGCTCGACCCTTCCACATATTCCGAGATGAACAGCTCATTGGCCGTCGCCACGCCATCCGCCGTATAGAGGGTATTGGTGTGGCCGAGCAGGTTCGAGGCCATCAGCGTCACCTGCAGGCGATAGTCCTCGGACGGCGTGGCCGGCCAGTAGCCCGGCCGCACCGCGGACGAGAGCTGATACGACATGCCGTCCGTCGAACTCCACGTGGTGAACGGCTGGTTGGCCAGAATCTTGGCGCCGCTGCCGTTGATGATGTCATAGCTGGCCGCCATGATGCCGCGAACGTGATAGACCGAGGCGGTCACGCCATACACGCCGGAGGTGATCATGGCATCCGTCACCCAGCGATCTTCGCCGATGAAGTAGTTGGAGACCATGGGCCGGTTGGTGGAAACCGTGGGCGTGCCGTAGCCCATCAACTCCACCGTGAAGGGATTCACGCCCGAATTGTTGGTGATGTACAGCGTGGCCGAGTACGGGCCGAGGTTCGAGGGACAGAACGTGATGACCAGGCTGTTGCTCTGGTTGTAGGTCAGCATGTCTTCGAACCGGTTGGCGCTGATGCTGAAATTGGCCGCATCCGGCCCGCCCAGCGCCATGGCCGGATTGTTCGTAATGAACAACGGCACGTTGTCGCCGCCGCGGTTGGCCACCCACAGCGTGATGTTGCTGGACAGCGTGGATTCCACATCGCCAAAGTTGACGATGCTCGGATACGGCACAATGCCCGGCTGGCCGATCAGTTCCGGCCAAATCGAGGACACCCGGACTTCATCAAACACCGCGCCGCCGATGGTGCCGTCCGTGCTGCCGGCCTTGAGCTCAATGCCGGTAATCTGCGGGATGTCCATGCTGCTCCATGTCACATCCCACGTTTCCGGCTCGTTGTACGGGATGCCTGCGCCGCGGTGGAAGCACTTGGCGTAGGCGGTGTCGTTGGTGAAGCTGTACTTGATGACCATCCAGTACCAGTTGTCGAGGCCGTTCTCGCCCTCGCCCCAGCCATTGATGTAGTAGGAGCTTGCGCCATTATCAGTACCGCGCCGCATGCTGAACAAGTTATTTGCGCCATACACCTTGCCGAACTCCACCTCGTCGGTGGTGCCGTTCTTGAGGCCGATGGTCATATATTTCTGATCCCCGTGCCACTTGTAGGCCACGATCGCGCCCACAAAGACGTTGCCACTGTTGCGGGTGGCGATGGTCCGGGAGGCATAGGCCCCGCCCGCGCCATCACCCGCCAACGCCACGGCCCGGTTGCCCACCACGGTCGGGTAGTTGGACTGCGTGATCCAGAACTCCGGCTCGTCCGGGGTGGCATTGGTCCGGATTTCCCAGCCATAGCCCGTGCCGCTGCTGCTCTGCACCCAGGTGGACGTGGCATGCCAGCCATAACCGCCGCTCTTGTCGCCGAAACCGGCCGCATTCAGCACCACGTTGGTGTAGGAGAAGGTTTCCGACGTGGTGTTGGCCGGGAACGGCATGGTGATGATGGGCGTATCGCGCATCCAGCCTTCCGAGTAGAACGGCTCGGTGCCATGGACGCTGTACACCCGGTAATGGTTCGTGGTGTTGGCCCGAATGACGTGTTCGCGGAAGCCGGCCGCCGGGCCATTATAGACCACGGCGCCCGCGCCCAACGCGACACCCTGCGTGTAATTCGTGAACGGTCCGGGGTGCGTCACCACCGGCCCGGTGGTGGAATGGACAATCAGAATGTTGTCGTTGTCCGAATTGGCGGTGATTTCCGCGCGCACCATTTCGCGGCCATCGAGGCTCAACGCCACCGCCCCGGCCTCCTCGATGGGCGTGCGGAAACCGACCGCGGGCAGGCCCCAGTCGCTCAAGCTGGCGCTGGTGCTGTTGGTGGCCAGCACCCAGTAGAAGTACGGCCAGCCGGGCACCGCAGTGGCATCGTTGAACGCGGTGGCATCGGCCGCCACATTGCCCACCCAGACGGCGGTGGCGGGGTCGTGCGACAGGCTGCGCCAGACACCGTATCCCGTTTCGCCTTCCACATCGGCCCAGGTCAACGCCACGTAGTTCGTGTAATCCCCTTCGGAGGCCTCCAGGTCCACCACCGTGGCCAAGCGGCGGTAGCCGGATGCCGACGCACTGGCGAGGGCCGCGCCATTCCGGTTGGTGGCCTGCACCCAGTAGTAATACAACTGCCCCGGCGCGGCGGTGGCGTCGTTCCAATTCGTGACATTCATGCCGTTGGTGTGCACCATGGTCGCCCCGCCCAGCACATCGGTCGTGCTGCGGTAGAGCACAAAACCCGTTTCGGTGGCCACATCGCTCCATTCCAACTGCACGTGATTGGTGCTGGTCCCTTGCGAGGCCGTCAACCCCAGGACCTGACTCGGCACCGTCACGGACGTGATGACCGGCTCGGTGTCGGAGTTGGGGCTGATGCAGTCGCCCGAACTTTCCGCGCGGACGCGGTAATAGTAGGTCTTGTCCTCTTCCAACCCTGTCACCGGGGCGCTCGTGCCCAACACCTCGAGGTCTTCGTAACCCGTGATGAAGCTCGAACCAATGGTGGACCCCACCACCTTGATGTCGTCAATGGCCCAGACTTCGGCCGCCGCGTTGTTGGTGACCACAATCTTGAGGGAGATGGATGACACCTCATTCGGCACCGTCAGCAGGGCGGTGGCGTAGTTGGTGACATTCGGGCCGCCAACCTGCGGTGCCGCCACGCTCACCGGCACGCCCGGGGTGGTGTGGACCACGCCCGTGGCATCATGGCCCCAACGCGCGTTGCCGGGGGTGACCGCGCCGGAGATGGTGATGTCCGGCGTGTCGGAGAATGCCGCGCCGTTGGCCGCGAGGTAGATCTTCACGTTGTCGGTGAGTTCCGCGCCGTTGGTCTTGTTGGTGGCCACGCTGGCCACGTGCACTTCCACCGTCCGCGCCGTGTAGCCTTCGATGGAGGTGTTGGCCAGGATCAGCGTGGCGGTGCCGTTGCGCCGCTGCCAGGAGAAGTTGCCCGAACGGATGCGCCCGCTGGGCGGCGAGTCGGTTTCATAGTTATCCGCGGAAACATACGTGTTGCCCTGGTTGATCAGCCAGTTGTCCGCCGGAGTGCCTTCAAAGTCCTGCAACAGGAAGGCCTCGCGACTGCCCGCGCTCCCGCCGATGAAGTACGGGTTGTCGCTGACATCCAGCCGGTAGTTCACGGCGCCATCCGACGCCTCCCACTGCGCCACAAAGCTGTCGGCGGTGATGGTCCCCGCCGGCAGCACTTCCGGTGGTAGCGGGCCGGTGGTCGTGCCATTGGCCGCCAACGGCGGCGAGTAACGGCCGTCGTAATACGAATACAACTGATAGAAGTAGTGGGTGCAGCTTTCCAGCCCCTGCTGGATGGTCGGCGCCTCATGGCCCACATAGGCCACGGTGCCGCCCGCAAAGGGGGCCCCCACCGCTGGCGGCACGCCGCTGGGCGGGTCAAAGTTGCCGGTGCTGTTGTACACAATCACCACATCCTGCTCGGCCAGGTTCATCACGAAGATCAATTCCATGGTCGTCGGACCATCCGGCAGCACTTCAAAGTAATCCGCCACTTCCACCGACGGCACAAAGCTCAGGTACAGGTCGCCGCTGGCGGCGTCCTGGGTGATGCTGAACGTGCCGTTATGCAACGCCGGCGTGAAGCCGCCGGCATTGACGGTGAAGCGCGCCGGATCAAACGTGCCGCTCAGCGACGCGCCATCCACGATCTTCCAGTTTTGGTTGATGCCCGCCAGGAAACCGGCGCCCACGCCCGCCACCTGGATGGTGAAGGTTCCGGCGGTCGGCAATTCCACCGTGCCGGCCACGGCCAGCAAGTCCCAAGCGGTCCCGGCCACACCGGTGGCCGACGGCATATCCACCCGCAGGGTGCCGCCATCGTAGAGGCTCGCCATGCCGGCCTGCAGGCGACCGGCTGCCGCGGCATCGTTGCCCGGGTCCACCGTGCCATAGATCAACAGGTTGCCAACCGTACCCGCGCCGCGCAGCGTCCCACTGGCGCCAACCGTGTGCCCGGAGTTGGCCGAGGTGCCGCTCACCACCAACGTGCCGTTGGCCACCGTGGTGTCATCGGCATAGGTGTTCACGCCCGACAACGTCAGCGTGCCGGTGCCCTGCTTGGTGAAGCCGCCGTTTTGCACCACGCCGCTGAAGGTGACCAGGTTGGTGACGTACAGCGTGCGCACGCCGTCGTTGAAATTAACGCCGCCCGCCAGATCCAGCGCGCCGCCATAGACGCCCAACGCGCCGAGGCTGACCGTTCCCTGAATGTTGGCCGGCTTGTTGATCAGCCGCGCCGTGGTGTTGCTGGAGGTCAGGAGCGCGCCCGATTGCAGCGTCAGGAATCCGGTGCCCACGGTCAAATCTTCCACCAGACGCAACGGACCTTGCGCCACGGTGATGCCGCCGGCCAGGGTGC
>CAZNGD010000157.1:0-5502 GCA_964572295.1 uncultured Verrucomicrobiota bacterium | reverse complement strand
TCCGCCGCCGCCGCCGCGCAACTGCGGTTGGCCGATGTCCCCGCCCGCCCCAGAATCTCAAACCACGGGGTGGGGTAGGTGTCGAGCGGGCACGATCCCGCCGGATGCCGCACCGCCAAATCCCCCATCACCACGCTGTGCGCCGGCGTGGCGGGAATATACGGCGACAAAAACGACAAAAAACCCGGCGTCCCATCCGGCACCGGCTCGAGTGTTTTCACATCGCGAATCACCACGCGCGACCACGTCGGCTGATGCAGGTGATGCCGCGGACAATCCGTGTACGGCACGCTATGCTCGACCGAACCAAAAATCTCAATCACCCGCTCCTCCTCAATGCCGAGTTGCTGCTCGATCTGCCGGTAAAACTCCCCCTTCGCAATACTCTTGTCCGCATGCCCCTTCCAGCCGCCGCCCAGAATCACCAGACTTCCCGCCGGCAACCGCAAGTCCGGCTGCCGCCGCGCGCGCCGACGCTCCAGCAGATAAAATAAATAATACGGAAATCCCAGAATGCGCACCGGCGTCGTACCCGCCGCCCACCGTTCCAGGCAGGCATCCGCCCCAAACGGATCCAGCTCATGCCGCCCGTCGCCCGCATACCGCAGCGACCAAAACGATTCCGCCGCCGGCGCATAGCTCATCAGATACGCCGTCGTGTTCGAGGTTCCCACCGTGAATCCCTCATACGGCTCATAGCCGTTCAACAGATAATGCGCCGGCCGCTCATCCGGCACGCCGCGCCAAACCATTTCGTGCTGCGCCATCACCCGCCCCCATTTCAGCGTGAACTCGTCAAAAAACACCTGCGACTTCTGCCCCGTTGTCCCCGACGAGGTCAAATGCGTCTTCACCTGCGACTCATGAATCGAACGGATTTCATGCTGCTTGAAAAAATTGGCATGCACCGGCGGCAGCGCCACCACATCCGCCATTGTCCGAATGCGCTCCGGCCTCACCCCCGCCTGCCCGGCAAACCGCCGATACCACGGCGACCGCGCCATGTGCAGCGCAGTAATATCCCGCATCGCCTCGACAAACAGCCCGTCATATTTTTCATCCGCCGCATACGGCTCGGCAATCGCGCAAAAACGCCGAATGGATTCCGGAATATCCTCAACAACAGGGGCAGATGGTTGATCCAACATAATGACCTCTCGTCGGGTTCGCAACTGGCGCCACACCTACCAAAAAACAGCGCCGCCCAAAAGTTTATTTGTTTTTCTCAACGACCCGAATGATGCCGTCAACCGGCGGGGTGGCCATGTGCTGCATGCCGCTGAACCGATGCCCACGGTCGCCACGGCGCATCGCTACGCAGGGGGGGGCGCATTTGTTGTCCACCGTCTTCACGGCCACGAGGCATAACGCCGCGCGCCTACTCCAGCCGACCGAATGGCTTGGGGTCAAACGCCGCGCGCAACCCTTCGCCAATCAATACCCCCGCCAGCATCGTGAAAAACAACGCCAACGCGGGATACACCACCAGCCACCATGCCTGCGGAAATTCCTGCGCCTGCGCCAGCAACTCGCCCCAGCTTGGCGTGGGCGGCGGCAAACCAAACCCCAGATAATCCAGTGCGGCCATCACGCCAATGGCCCCCACCAGCAGAAACGGAAAAAACGTCACCAGCGGTGCCAGCGCATTCGGCAGCATGTGCCGCAAAATAATCTGACGTGTCGGCAGCCCGATCACTCGCGCCGCCTCCACAAACGGCAGGCGGCGCAACCGTAAAAATTCCGCGCGCATGTAATACGAGATGCCAATCCAGTTGAATACCGCGTAAATCGCCAGCAGGAGGCCAAAACTTTGGCCACATACCGAGCCCAGCAAAATCAGCACATAGAGGAATGGAAGCGATTCCCAGATTTCGATGAACCGCTGGCCCAGCAAATCCACTTTGCCGCCATAATAGCCCTGCAAGGCGCCGGCCAACGTACCGAGCGCCATCGTCGTCAACACCAGCAGCATCCCGAAGGACAGCGAGGTCCGCAGCGCGTATAACATCCGCGCCGCCACATCGCGCCCCGCAGCATCAATCCCCAGCGGATGCCCCCACCCCGGCCGAAAAGGAAACCGCACTTGCTCCTTCGTGGTCAAAAATCGCCAGCCCGCAGTTCCGGGAGACGGGAAATCGGACGGATAAACAGGGTGCCCTTCATCCACGACAACCCGGCGCTCCTGGCCCGCCGTCAGTTGATCGCGAAAAGTCACCCGCACCTGTTGCGGCGCAACCGGGCGCGGCGCAAACGGCGAAAGCGAAACCCAGCCGCCCGCCACCGGCGCGTCCAGGGCGGGCGCCGCACGATTGGCCAGCCGCGCGGCCATTCCAGCCCGCACCCCTTCCGGCAGGCCATCTTCCGCCGCCGCCAACAGCTCCATTCCCACGGCCAAATTGAAATAATCCGCATCCCCCTGCACCCGCAAAATCCGCCCCGCCGCCGACACATCCGCCGCCGCCACGTGAGTGACCGGCCGCGCCGTCACGGTCACCACCTGCGGCAACACAATATCCCCCGGTGATAAACTCTCCAACGGACCAAACGGAATCAACGGCCACACCATCCGGTTGCCGCCACCCGGCGCAAACGCCTCGCTCGCCGCCAACGCACGATAATCCGGCCGCGTCATCCGCCCATTCCCCGCAAATACATCTTCCGGATAAAACTTCACCACCGGGAAATAGTGCCGTCCTTCAAAATGGATCCATAGCGGCTTGTCGTTCGCCAACCACTCCGCGCCCAAACTCAACGCGAACGCCCCCACAAAAATCCAAAAGGCCCACCACCCCCGCCGCAGGCCCCGAAACCGCGCCCAACGCTGCCGCGTCACCGGATGGAACTGCCACTTCATCCCGCCAACCCCCGCTCCCGTCGGTCGGCCAAAAACATGTTGTTGTGAACTACAGGCATCACGGCTTTTTTATTCCGTCCAGACTCCAACCATCCAAACCAGACACGATATTGAATCGCAATGCTTTTGGGGCATGGGAATGGTGTTGGATAATTCCACCACGTATCCCTTCCTGCTTTCCTGGGTTTCCTGTGTTCCTGCTTGGTGTTCCATCGGATGGTCTGCCTTCGTTTCAATCCTGCCGACAAATCTGTCACGTGTCCCTTCCGGATCCCCTGATTTACCGCTTGGGTTCCATTGGATTTCGTTTTGGGGCCTCAATCAAACTGAATCCGTGGATCAATCACCAAGTAGCAGACATCCGACAGCAGCCGTCCGAACAAACCCAACACCGATGTCACCGCCAGGATGCCCATAAACACCATGTAGTCGCGGCTGACGATCGCATCCAGGCTCAACAACCCCATGCCGGGGATTTCAAACACCTTTTCAATCAGTACCGATCCCGCAAAAAAAACGCTCAAGACTCCGCCGAAACCGGTCGCAATGGGAATCAATGCATTGCGCAAGGCGTGCCCCCACACCGCGCGCCGCAGGCTGCCGCCCTTGGCCAATACCGTACGGACATAGTCCTGGCCGATCTGCTCCAGCAGCGAATTCTTCATCAGCAACGTCAGCACCGCGAAATTGCCAATGACGTAGCACGAAACCGGCAGCACAAAATGGGCCAGCGCATCCTGGAACTTGCCCCACGGCGACAGCAGCTCATAATTCACCGACACCGCTCCCGCCGCCGGCAGAATATCCCAGAACCCCTCCCCGGTTCCCGCAAACAACATCTTCAGCAGCATCCCGAAGGCGAACGCCGGAATGGCATATCCGATGAACACCAACACGCTGCTCGTTGCATCGAAGACGCTCCCGTGGCGCAACGCCTTGGCAATCCCCAGCGGAATGCAAATCAGGTACGTCAGCACAAAACCCGACATCCCGAACACCAACGAAATCCGGAACCGGTCCACAATCAGTTGGCCCACCGTTTTGTTGGGATACTTGTACGACCGCGCCGCCAAGCCCATCTTGTCACGCACCAGCCATGTTCCATAGCGCTTCCATACCGGCTGATCGAACCCGAAATGCGCCTCCAGCGCCTGCCGCTGTTCCGCCGTCACCGCCGCCCCGGCATGCGGGCCGCGCCCCGCCTCGCCCGCCCCCAGGCCGCGCATCTTCGCCAGCGCCTGCTCCACCGGCCCTCCGGGCACCACCTGACACAGCGCAAAACAACCCAGCGTAATCCCGACAAACGTCGGCGCCATCAACAGCAACCGCCGCAGAAAATAGTCCAGCCGCTCCATGAGCCAACAAGGTAGAGTCAGCCGCCCGGTTTAACGGCTCGCGCAATCAAAAATAACCCCTGGCCCTTTCTGGCAAACCAATCCGCCCATTGTAAACGCCAAGAGCGCCAGATGGTCTTGAGATACCGTTGATTAAAACCCTGTCGGATTCCAGCCTTAAACAGATCACGTGCAAAATTACTGCAGAAAATAGGATAAACCTTTACATGACTGAAGCCAATCCTCTCCAAATCATTTTTTAATGAATCCACGGTAAATAGATGGCGCACCTCATAACGCTCTTGATGCTGCTGCTTCAATTCAGGATCATCTATGGTGGTCAGACTATCACAAGAAATGGACAAGGTTCCGCCCGGCTTCAACACTCTGAAACAATGGGTAAGGGCGCTCTGATAAACAGGGATATGTTCCAAAACGCACACGCTGAAAACCTTTGTAAAGGTTGCATCAGCAAATCCGGCATTCTCAATCGTGGTCGTAATGAATTCCGCTGGTATCTGCGGCGCACATTCGTGGTGATCAGATACGGCCCGGCCAATGGGGTCGGGATTCGGATCTATGCCCACCACCCGCGCTGCCTGCCGACCAAACAACAGAGTTTGCAATCCGGCCCCACAACCAACATCCAGAATGGTGTCATCAGCCCGAAACTTCAGTCCTCTAATCAACTCTTTATATTCTTTAATCTTAAAGGGATGATTAAAGAAATAAATATGGGGATATAAAAAAGACCGTCGTATTCTCAAACCAATTTTCTGTTTCCACGATGCCATTGTTCACTCCTTAATTACTCGGCAATAAGCTCTTGCGCAGCACGCCACGCCTCTTCAACCGTTATGGCCTTCATGCAGCGATTATGGTGCAGACAGGTTGCCCGGTAATGCCAGCTCACACATCCCGTGCAATCCTCATGCTGCAGCACCCTGACCGCCGCGTAGCGGGGTGCCCACTTGGATGCGACGGTTGGGCCAAACAACACCAGCGCGGGGATCTCAAAACAAGCCGCCAAATGCATGGGACCACTATCGTTGCCAACAAATAACGAAGCCTTGGATATAAGACCAGCCAATTGCGCTAAAGAGGTACGACCCGCCAGCGAAATTGTATGCGTTTGCATTATCGCACAAATGTGGTCGCATAGCGGACGCTCCTCCCGAGAACCTATCAATAGTATGGGCATTTCATATTGCTGTAGCAGTCGTATTCCCAATTTGGCAAACCGCTCGGGTGGCCATTGTTTTCCGGGCCAGCCTGCACCAGCGGCTGGATGATATTTTCAGTGAGATTCCTGGT
>CAZNGD010000156.1:0-5526 GCA_964572295.1 uncultured Verrucomicrobiota bacterium | reverse complement strand
TGCGGTTTCCCGCGCGGCGCAGGCCGCGAGCCACGCACTGCCGGAGGCCCGGCCCGCCAGCGGCACGCTTTCAATCAGGCTGACGCCGCGCTCCAACAGCAGGCCGAACACGCGCACAAAACGCAGGCTGGCCAGATTTCGCCACCCATTGCCAATGATGGGCAACGCGAAGAGACGGCGGTCCAGGCGGCTACGCCACACTTCATCCGTGCGCCAGCGCCGCCGTAAAACAATGCTGGCCCCCCCCGCGCCAATGACCAGCAGCAGCAGCAAAAAGCCGAGTCCGCGCCCGCCCGCCAACAGGATGCGCGTCAAGGCCGGCAACTCCAGTTGGGCCTCGCTGAACAGGCTTTGCACCTTGGGCAGCAGGAGGGTCAGCACCAGCCCGCCGATGATCACCGCCAGCGACACCACAATTAAGGGATATAATAGCGCGGTCATCAGTTTTTCGCGCAATTTTTCCTGTTCTTCCAAAAAGGCGGCCAAACGCGCCAGCGCTTCGGGCATGCCGCCCGTCCGCTCGCCCACTTCGAGCACGGCCTGCTCGAAGAGGGTCACTTGCGGCGAGGCGACCGGCATGGCCGCGCTCAACGCGCGGCCCTCGCGCACCATGTCGCGCACGGCGGCCAGCAGGGTGCGGGCCTGATCCAGTTCGGGTGCCTGCAAAATGACATCGAGGGCGGGCGCCAGGGCCACGCCGGAACCAAGCAGCGCGGCCAATTCGCGATAAAACATGGTGCGCACATCCGCCGAGAAAATCGCGGCGCGCGCGCCACGCCGGGTGGCGGTGCCCCGCGCGGCCTGCACGGTCTCCGGCAAGATGCCGCGCGCGGCGAGGATTTTGCGGGCCTCCTTGAGGTCGGCGGCTTCGACCAACCCGGATTGGGTGCGGCCGGTGGCGTCAAACCCCTTGTATTCAAACATCATCACGGCGCGCGCTCCCGGCCTTTAGTCCCGCCGTGTGCCGGCGGCGCGCAGCACTTCGGCCACGGAGGTGACACCAGCCAAAATCTTGTCCAAACCGTCATCGAGCATATCGCGGAACCCCGCCGCGACAGCCTGTCGGCGCAGCTCCGCCGGAGGCACGTTCTGCCGGATGGCTTCGGCCAGCGACGGCGTGACGGGCAGTAGTTCGTACACCCCGGTGCGCCCCTTGTAGCCGCCGAGGCATTCCGCGCAACCCGCGCCGGTCGCTTCCCACGCGGGCCGCCCGGCCAGGGTTGGTTGGCCGAACAGCGCGGCAGCGGCGGCGGTGAGCGCGGTTTCGCGCCGACAGTTCGGGCAAAGACGGCGCACCAGCCGCTGGGCCAGCATCGCGCGCGTGGCGGCGGCCAGGAGATACGAAGGAATGCCCATATCCACCATGCGCGTCACGGCGCCCACCGCATCGTTGGTGTGCAGCGTGGTGAACACCAGATGGCCGGTCAGCGAGGCGCGCACCACGATTGCCGCCGTTTCCAGATCGCGGGTTTCACCGACCAGCACCACATCCGGGTCCTGCCGCAGCAGGTGCCGCAAGCCGCTTGCGAACGTCAGCCCGATTTTGGGATGCACCTGCACCTGGCCGATGTTGGGCAACTGATATTCGATGGGGTCTTCGATGGTCAGCACGTTGAGGTGCGCGGTGTCCAGCTCGCGCAGCGTGGCATAAAGCGTGGTGGTTTTGCCGCTGCCGGTGGGACCGGTGACGAAGACAATGCCGTGCGGCTCGCGCAGAATATCGCGGAACTGGGCCAGCATCGTCGGCGCCAGGCCGAGGTCATTCAGCGAGTAGCGCGTGGATTCGCGGTGCAGCAGGCGCAGCACGATGCGTTCGCCTTCGGCCACGGGCACGCTGGACACGCGCACATCAATCTCCCGCGCGCCCACCCGCACCCGCGCCACGCCGTCCTGTGGCAGGCGTTTTTCGGCCAGATCCAGTTTGGCCATCACCTTCAGGCGGGCGGTCAATGCGCCTTCCAGATGGCGGGGCGGACGCGGCTGCTCGTAGAGCAGGCCGTCAATCCGATAGCGCACGGTCAGGGTATTGGCAAACGGCTCAATATGAATGTCCGACGCGCCCCGTTTGACCGCCTCCAGCAGCACCAGATTCACATAGTTGGCCACTGGCGCATCGGCGTGGCCGGCCAGGAGGTCATCCGCCTCGCGCGCGGCGGGAGTGCCTGCGCCGCCGGCCGCTGCGGCTTGGCCCGCCTGCTCGGCGGCTTCATTCGGCTGGCCGGTGCGCCGGAAGTAGCAGCGGTCAATGGCGCGCTGGATTTCGGCGGCTGGCGCGGTCACCCACGTGGCCTCCATGCCCAGCAGGAGCGATAAATCTTCGTAGGCTTGCAGCGCGGCATTCTCCGCGCCCGCAATGGCCACCCCCCCCTGCCAGCGCAGCGGCACCAAGCCATGCCGCCGCACCCAATCCACGGGCACCGTTTCGATCAACGCCGGGTCCAGCCATTCATCGGCAATTCGTTCCAGCGTGGGCCGGCCTGGCGCCGCTGCGCTCATGGCTGGTCACCAGCCGGGGCGCGGCGCGACTTCTGGCCGCGTTTGGGTGACGGCGCCGCCTCCTGCTCCTTGGTCAGCTCGGGATCCGGCTCATCCAGGGCGGTGGTGGCATCCTGCAGGTGGGTGGCGCGTTCAAGCCGCTGACGCTCCGCCTCGGCCGCGTGCATATCCGTCACAATGCGCGGCGTCACGAAAATGAGCAGGTTCGTCCGCCGCTTCGAGATGCTGGACGAGCGGAACAACGCGCCGAGAAAAGGGATATCCCCCAGCAGCGGGATTTTGGTGATGATGCGCGTGTTGTCCTCGCGAATCAGGCCGCTAATCACCACGGTCGCGCGGTCGGGAACCGTCACCGATGTTTTGACTTCGCGCTTGGAGATGGTCGGGGTGTACAGCAGCGCGGAATCGCTTTGCTGCACAATGGATTCAATGCTGGGATTCAGATCCAACTGGATTTCCCGCTCCGGATTCACGTGCGGGGTCAGCGTCAGTTTGATCCCCACATCCTGCCGCTCGATATTCTGAATGTAGTCCCGCCCGGAGCCGGAGCCTTCCACCGACGACTTCAGGATGGGGATGTTTTCGACCACGCTCACCGACGCTTCCAGATTGTTTTGCGCCCAGAGCGGAATGTTCGAGAGAATCTTCAGGTTTTGTTCGCCGGCCACCGCCCGCAAAAACAGCGGGATTTGGTTATAGACCGTGCCATTCGGCGCGGTGAAGGTGCCGCTGATGATGCCGCCCACAAAGCCCTGCGGAAACGCAAAGTTGGTCAGCAGATTGAACATGGTATCGGTGGCGCCGTAGCGCGAACGCCCAAAGCCGCCGGTGCCCTGCCCTTCGGGCTGCTCCAAGCCAAACCACTCCATGCTGATGTCGCGCCCTTTTTCGAGATTCACCTCGGCAATCAGCACTTCCACCAGCACCTGCTGGGGCACCACATCCAACCGCGCCACCAACCGCCGGACATATTCAAAGTTTTGCGGCGAGGCATCCACCAGCAGCGCGTTGTTGGCGACGCTCGGCTCGATGGCGATATCGCGCTGCGCGGGCAGGCCATCGGCCGCAGGCACCTTGCTCAGCAGCGCGTTGAGGCTTTTGGCGGCTTCTTCCGCCGAGAGGTAATTCAGGAAAATGGCATTCAGCCGCCCCATGCCGTGCGGATTTTCCACATCCATCTTTTCAATGATGCGCTTGGTTTCGGCAATCTGCATGGGCAGGCCCACCAGAATCAGGCTGTTCGCCTGCGGCACCGGCACCACGGTAAAATCGGTCGGCAGGCTGCCCGTGCCGCCCGCCACCTGCTCGAAGTGGCGATTGATTTTATTGACGGCGCTATCCGTCGCGCCGATGGTGGCGCGCAGTTGTTCGGCCACGGCCTCCACGCTGGCATGTTGCAGGGGCACCACCTCCAGCACGTTGCCCGTGCCGGGCTTGTCAATCTGGGCCACCAGCGCTTCCAGCCGCGCCACATTGCTGGCGGTGTCGGTCACAATCAGGTGGTTGCCCGGCGCAAACACTTCCAGCCCGCCTTCGCGCCCGCCACGCACGAGTCCCTCAAAACTCTTTTTGACGTATGCCGCGCTGACGTGCTGCAACGGGAGCAGTTTGGTGATCAATCCGTCCGCCGCATCCAAACTGGCCGGCAACGCCGGCCCCGCCGGCAACGGGGTGATCTGGCACACTCCCGCGCGCTCCACCACCGTGTAGCCGCTGGCTTCCAGCGCGCTGAGATACAGCGGATAAATCTCCGCCACCGATACCGGCTCCGGCACCAGAATGCTCACCCGGCCGGTGAGCCCCTCCGGCACCACAAACTTCTTGTGCGTATATTTGCCGACAATCTGGGTCACCAGCCGGATGTCCGCCTGTTCAAAACTGAATTGCACTTTTGCGGCGGAGCTCAGCGGCGCCACCGGGGCCACCGGTTCGGTGCTCGCGCCGGTCGGCGCGTAGGCTGGCGCCAGCAGCGTCGCTTCGGGGGCTTGCGCCCACCCCGCCGTGGCCCACACCACGCCCAACAGCGCGGCCGCCACACCTCTCGCCCACCCCTCAGCCTGCTTGTGCTTGTTCATCTGGATATGCCTCGCTCACTCTGGCGGATGAAATCCACAAAATGCTCGATGGGCGGCGATGTCGCCACCGTTGCCCCAATTTGTGCCAACGCCGCCGCCACGGTCAGGTTGGCGCGATACACGATTCTATAGGCCTCTTTCAGCGCCTGCTGAATCTCCAGCGACACCCCGTGGCGCTCCAGCCCCACCTTGTTCGGGCCATACACCTTCAGCGGGTCGCCATCGGCCATCATATAGGGCGGCACATCCTTCACCACTTTGGTGAAACCGCCGACAATGCTCATCCGCCCCACCCGCACAAACTGATGCACCCCCGTCAGGCCGCCGATGATGGCCTCATCCTCCACCAGCACGTGGCCCGCCAGCGTGGCGTTGTTGGCCATGATGACGTGGTCGCCGACGATGCAATCGTGGGCCACATGGCAATAGGCCATGATCAGGCACCGCGCGCCCACGCGCGTCTCGCCGCCATCGAAGGTTGCGCAATTCAGCGTGGCGCATTCCCGAATGACGGTCTGTTCGCCCACGACCAGGCGCGGCGCGCCGCCTTTGTACTTCAGGTCCTGGGTTTTGCCCCCCACACTGGCAAACGGCCACACCTCACAACCGGCGCCCAGCGTGGTATGACCCTCCACGCTCACGTGCGAGCGCAGCGTCACGCGATCCCCCAACCGCACATGCTCCCCCACCGCGCAAAACGGGCCCACCACCACATCGGCCCCGAGCTCCGCGCCGGGATGCACCACCGCCAGCGGATGGATGTTCGTCCCCATATTTATTTGCCTCCGCCGAACATCATGTTGGCCTCGCAGGCCAGCTCGCCATCCACCAGCGTCCGGCCGGACACTTTCGCCATGCCCATCCGCATCTTCAGCAGCTTGATCTCCATGCGCATCTGGTCGCCCGGCACCAGATCGGAAGAGCGTCGTGTAGGGAAAGAGTGTACGTCCTGGTG
>CAZNGD010000155.1:0-5566 GCA_964572295.1 uncultured Verrucomicrobiota bacterium | reverse complement strand
GAAACCAAAGGCCTGCCCGCGGAGCTGCTCGCCGCGCACGCGGACTCCGTGTGCGGCATCCCCATCCTGACCCAGCACGTGCGCTCGCTCAATCTCTCCAGCGCGGTGGCGGTGGTGGTGTACGAAGCGTTGCGCCAATTCAACGCGACCTGAACGCCGGCTTACGCGCCCGCGGCCGTGTCCAGCAGCAGCGTCACGGGGCCATCGTTGACCAGCTCCACCTGCATCATGGTGCGGAAGACCCCCGTCTCCACGCCGAACCCCAGCTCGCGCAGGCGGGCCACAAATCGCGTGTAGAGCGCCTCGGCCTGTTCCGGCGGCGCGGCCTCGATGTAGCTCGGGCGATTGCCCTTGTCGGTCTTCCCCAGCAGCGTGAATTGGCTCACCACCAAAAACTGGCCGCCCGGCACGGCGGCGAGTGACTCATTCATCTTGCCGGCGGCATCATCGAAAATCCGCAGCTTGGCGATTTTGTCGGCCAACTGCACGGCGGTCGCCGCGGTATCCGCGCGCGCCACGCCCAGCAGCACCACCGCGCCGGGGCCGATGCTCCCCGTCACCTGCCCTGCGCGGCGCACTGCCGCGCGCGCCACGCGTTGGACCACCGCCCGCATCGCCGGTTATTGTCCGGGGCCGACCAGCAGCTCGATCGTTTCCGATTGAATGAGCGCGCCCGACAAATGCCGCACAATCCGCGCTTCATTGCGGAATTGCCGGAACAGGCCGACCTGCGTATTCGCGTAGGCGCGGCCCAGAATTCCCGGCAATGGCAGGTGGCCCAGCTTGGCGCCCGCCACCACCAGTTGCTGGTTTTTGACCTTCACGTAAAACAGGCTGGAGAACGTCACCGGCCCGCGCCGGATGGTCAAACAGACTTCCGCGCGACCGGGAAAAAAGCGCGCCGCCGCATCCTGCAACGAGGCCCCCAACGCGCCGCCGGCCTTCGGCTGCGCCGCCACCACATCGCGCAAATAGGCGTTGATTTCCCGTTCCTCGATGACCTGCGAAGCCGGCAGCTCGCGGTTCAGCGCATCAATCAACAGCTCGCCCTTCAGCCGGTACCGCTTGGCATCCAGGTCTTCGCCGACGCTGCGTACCAGCCGCACCGGCCAGATGGTCAGCAGAATCAGCGCCAGCATGCCCAGCGCCAGCGCCAGCCGGGCCAGGGAGCGCGCCTGTTGGGCCACCGTGGGCTTCCCGGCCAATTTCATTTTCTCCTCGGCCTTGGCAAAGTTCAACTTGGCGCCGCACTTTTTGCAATACACCACCGGCAGCCGGTTAATCTCGCCACACTGATCGCAACGCAATAGCAGGTCTTCCGAGGACATGATCAGGCTCCTTTTTTCTCGGCGGGGGGCGCCGGTTGGGTTGCAGCCGACGAGTTCGCGGCCGACTTCTCGCTGGCGGCCGGCGGCGAACTGGTTGACTTTTGGTTTTTGTAATCGGTTTGGTAAAACCCCGTGCCCTTGAAGATGATGCCGGCGCCGCCCGACACCAGCCGCACCACCCGCCCCCGGCACCGGGGGCAGGTCTTCACCGGCGCGGCGGTGATGGACTGAAACTTTTCAAATTCGTGACCGCACTTGCGGCATTGGTATTCATAGGTGGGCATGGGGTTCCCCTTTGGCATCGGGCGCGGCATCGCCCGCGCGGATTTCGGCCGGCAACTGGGCCACCAGCGCGGCGTTCACTTTGTTCTGAAAGGCGTTGGCCTGTTCATCCGTCAGCGTGCCCTGCGCGGAGCGATAGGTGAAGGCATAGGCCATGCTCTTGCGCCCACCCAGGTTCTTGCCGGTATAAATGTCGAACAGCGCAATGCGCTCCAGCTCCGGCGGCGCAGCCTGCCGGGCCACCGCCAGCACTTGCTCATGACGAACCTCCGGCGCCACGATCAGCGCGACATCCCGCCGGATGCTCGGATAGCTCGGCGGCGGCGCGAGCGGCACCATGGCGGACACCTTCTGCACCAGCGGCGCAACAGCCGCTTCCAGCAGCCCCACCGGCTCATGAATGCGCCAGTTTTTGCCGATGTCGGTTTTCAGCAGGCCCAGCCAGCCGATGACCTCATCACCGGCCACGAGTTCCAGCCCGCGGCCCGGTTCGCTCCACGGGCGGTCGGCCGGGCGCAGCGTGACATCGCTCACATTCAGCGCGGCGGCGGCCTGCTCCCACAGGCCCTTGATCCACAAAAACATATCCTGCCCGTTCACCGGCTGGAACTGCTCCATGCCCGTGCGCCCCACCGCGCCGACCAACCCGATGGCCACGTGATCGGCTTCGGTCGGCAGCCCCGCCGCATTCATGCGGAAAACGCGCCCGGTCTCGAACAGCGCCGTTTGGGACACCTGCCGCGATACATTCAGCCCGATGGTCTCCACCATTTGCGGCAGCAGCGCATCGCGCATCACGGTGTGGTCCGCCGTCAGCGGATTCGCCAGCTTGACGCGCTGCGCGGCCGACTCGCGGGCAAACTCATCCAGCAGCCCCTCCGCCAAAAAGCTGTAATTCATGATTTGCTGCAAGCCGAGGCCCACCAGCACCTCGCGCAGCCGCGCCGCGGCCAGCGCCGGACGGTCATCCGCGCCGGGCACGATGGTCGCCAGCGGGCGCACCGTCGGCAGCTCCTTGATGTGCAGCCGCGCATATTCTTCAATCAGGTCCGCCTCGCGCGTCAAATCGCCGCGGAACGTGGGCACTTCCACATCAATGCGCGCCGCGCCGCACGCCAGCACCTTGAGGCCCAGCGCCGTGAACGTGGCGGCGATGTCCTGCGGCGTGGGGGTCAGCCCCAGCAGCGTATGCAGCCGCGCCGGCCGGCAGCTCACCGGCCACGGCTGCGGCAACGGCCCGTGAACATCCACCACGCCCGTCAGCAACTTGGCGCCCGCCAATTCCACAATCAGTTTGGCCGCGCGCCGACTGGCCACCTCGGCCAATTCGGGGTCCACGCCGCGCGCGAACCGGTACGACGCATCCGACAGCATCCCCAGCTTCTTGCTGGTGGCGCGCACCGCGCCCGGCCGGAAGCTCGCGCTTTCGAGCAATACTTCCGTCGTGCCGTCCTGGATGCCGCTATCCTCGCCGCCCATCACGCCCGCCACCGCCAGCGCCTTGTGGGCATCGGCAATCACCAGCATTTGCGGTTCCAGTTCGCGCGCCACGCCATCCAGCGTCAGCAGGGTTTCGCCCGGCTGCGGATGCCGCACCACGATGCGGCCTTCCGTCAGCCGTTGCAGATCGAAGGCATGCAGCGGCTGGCCATACTCCAGCATCACGTAGTTGGTGATGTCCACAATGTTGTTGATGGCGCGAATGCCCGCCGCCTCCAGCCGCCGTTTCAGCCAATCGGGGCTGGGCCCCACCCGCACCTCGCGCAGGACCCGCGCGGTGTAGCGCGGGCAATCGGTCAAATCCTCCACCACCACGCTCGTGGCATCTGCGGCCGCCGGCAACGTCTCCGCCACGGTGGTATCCGGCAGCTTGACTGGCAGGCCGTAGAGCGCGGCCACTTCGCGCGCCAGCCCCAGCAGGCTCAGGCAGTCCGGACGGTTCGGAGTGATCTCCACTTCCATGACGGTTTCGGGAGGCCCCAGCACCTCGGCCAGCGGCGTGCCCGGCGCCCACTGCGCATCAAGTTCCAGCAGCCCGGTATGGTCATCCGACAGCCCCAACTCATCCTCGGCGCAGAGCATGCCCTCGCTGACCACGCCGCGCACCTTGCGGCTGGCGATGGTGATGCCGCCGGGCAGCGTGACGCCCAGCGGCGCCAACGGATACTTCCCGCCCACGGCCACATTGGGCGCGCCGCACACCACGGTGGTCTCCGCCGCCGCGCCGTAGCGCACGCGACACAGCGTCAGCCGGTCGGCGTTCGGGTGTTTTTCGCAGGCGAGCACTTCGCCCACCACCACGCCCGGCGCGCCGCCGCCCACGCGGCGGATGCCCGCCACCTCCACGCCGGAAAACGTCAGCCGCTCGGCCAGCCCCTCCGGCGTATCCGGAAAGTCCACATAATCCTTCAACCAGCTCAACGGAATATTCATCGCGAGTCCTCAGAATTGGGCGAGATAGCGCACATCATTTTCGTAGAGCCGGCGGATGTCATCAATGCCGAAGAGAATCATCGCCAGGCGTTCGATGCCCATGCCGAAGGCGTAGCCCATGACCGCCTCGGGGTCATAGCCCGCCAGGCGCAGGACATTGGGATCCACCATGCCCGCGCCCATGATTTCGATCCAGCCGCTCTGCTTGCAGACGCGGCAGCCCGCGCCGCCGCACATGTGGCAGGAAAAATCCACCTCCACGCTCGGCTCGGTGAACGGGAAAAAGTGGGTGCGGAAGCGCGACTGCACCTTGGGCCCCATCAGCTCGCGCGCGAAGTGGTCAATGTCGCCCTTCAAATCGGCGAGGCTGACGCGTTCATCCACATAGAGGCCTTCGATCTGGTGGAAGTTGGCGCTATGCGTGGCATCCGTCGTATCCCGCCGGTAGCAGCGCCCCGGGCACACAATGCGCACGGGCGGCGGCCGGCCCTGCATATAGCGCGCCTGCACCGCGCTCGTCTGCGTCCGCAGCAGCAGCCCCCCCGGCAGATAAAACGTGTCCTGCACATCGCGCGAGACATGATCCGCCGGCGTGTTGAGCGCGTCGAAGTTGTAATACTCCGTCTCCACGTCCGGCCCATCCGCCACCGTGAAGCCCATCCGGCGGAAAATCTCGCTCGTGCGGTCAATCAGTTGCTGGATGGGGTGATGCCGCCCCTGCCGCGCCCAGCGGCCGGGCAGCGACCAATCGAACGCGCCCGCCTTGGCCCCCTTGGCCGCCGCCGCCAGCGCCGCCTGCCGCGCCGCCACCGCCGCCGTCACCGCCACCTTGAAGCGGTTCAGCGCCTGGCCCAGCGCCGGTTTTTCCGCTGCGGGCACATCCTTGAGCCCCTGCATCAGCGCCGGCAGCAGGCCATTGCGCCCGATATACTTCACCCGCAGCGCCTCCAGCGCCGACTCCGTCGTCGCGCCATTCACCGCCGCCAGCGCCGCCGCCGTCTGCCCGTCCACTTCCTGGATGTTCATCTTGCTCCTCAACTCCACTTTTCCACACCGTGGAAAATCCCGCGCCCGCGGGACGCAAAGTTTTTCCATTGTGTGGAAAACCACACCAAAGTTTTTCCATTGTGTGGAAAAATCGCGCAACGTTTTTCCATTGCGTGGAAAAATCGCCACGCTTTTTTCCACAGTGTGGAACATTTCTTTCCACAGTGTGGAAAATCCCGCGCCTGCGGGATGAACCTTTTTCCACACGGTGGAAAAACATCCGGTCATTTTTCCACACCGTGGAAAAATGAAAAGCACGAAAACGCGCCCCGCCGCCGCTTTTGGCTTTTCATCCGCCAGGCAAACCCGTAGTTGTTGCGGCCATGACCTGTCCCCTGCCCAGCTCGCGCTATGACACGATTACCCTGGCCCACGGCGGCGGCGGCACGCTGACCGCCCGCCTGCTCGACGAGATTTTCCTGCCCGCCTTCGGGCCCCCCCCCCCCCGCCCCCCCCCCGGCCCCCCCCCGCACCCC
>CAZNGD010000154.1:0-5573 GCA_964572295.1 uncultured Verrucomicrobiota bacterium | reverse complement strand
GTGCTATATATTCAGAGTTGGTTGGTGAAGTGGCCGGGGTGCGCGTCGTGTCCTTGGCAACGGAAAAAGCCGCCTCGATTGAAGCGGCTTGGAAAAAACCGGCATGGCGGGGGGGGGCCCCCGGCGGGGTTCAGGAGGATTCGGTCAGTAGTTCCTGAATGACGCGCGCGTTGTTGAAGTCCTCGTTCTTGGCGGCGTAGAGCAGCACCAATTTTTTTCGTTGGGCGATGCCGCGCAGCCGCGCCAGGGTTTCCTGCCGGGGGGCGAGTTCCGCGCGGTATTGCGCGCGGAACTTTTCCCAGCGGGCGGGATCATGGTTGAACCACTGGCGCAGCTTGGCGCTGGGGGCCAGATCGCGGAGCCATTCATCCAGCCGCGCGGCATCGCGGGAGACGCCGCGCGGCCAGAGCCGATCCACCAAAACGCGATGGCCATCCACGGGGGTGTCGTAGATGCGCTGCAGCGCGATTTTGGGTTTAGAGCGTGGCATGCTTGTCCCGGATGGTGTCCGCCAGCGCGTCGAGCTCCGCGAAGGTGGCCGCGCGCGGGACACCCTTGCTGAGGACGGTGCCGAGGACTTCAACCTTCAGGTTGGGGATCAGCCCGGCGATGCGTTCGACGACCTGCGTATTCCAGCCGTAGGAGCCGATGATGGCGGCATACTTGAGCTTGGGCCGCAGCGCGTTGGCCAGGTGCGTGGCGGAGAAGACCGCCGGATGCGGGCCCACATGGACGGTCGGCGCGCCGACCACGATGGTGGCGGCTTCGACCAGCGCCATCGCCAGCTTGCCGATATCCGTGGTGGTCAGCTCGAATTTTTGAACAGCCACGCCGCGCTCGGCGAGGGCGGCGACGAGGTGGTCCACCATCAGCTCGGTGCTGCCGTGCATCGAAACGTACGGAATCACCACGCGGTTTTCGACGCGGTCGGAGGACCAATCCTCGTAGGCGGCGAGAATCATCTCGGGCTTGTCGTAGATGGGGCCGTGGCTGGGGGCGACCAGATCAAAGTCGTACCCGCGGATTTTCTTGAGGTTGTTGCGCACCATGGCGCGGAACGGCATCATGATTTCGGCGTAGTAGCGTTTGGCGGCTTCGATCACGTAGCGGTCATCGCCGGCATATAGCTCCGAGGTGGCGATGTGCGAGCCGAGGAAGTCGCACGAGAACAAAATCCGGTCCTCCTTGAGATAGGAGCTCATGGTTTCGGGCCAGTGAACCCACGGCGTGTGGAGGAACGTCAGCGTTTTGCCGCCGAGGGCGAGGCTCTCGCCGTCTTCGACCGTTTTGATTTTGCTTTCCGGCACATCGAGGTGGGTCAGCAGCAGGTCTTTGGCCTTGGGCGAGCAGATGACGATGGCTTCGGGATATTTTTCCAGCACGTAGGGGATGCTGCCGGCGTGATCCTGTTCGGCATGGTGGGCGACCAGGTAATCAATGCGCGGCACGTTGGCGAGGTGGCGTTTGAGGACATCCAGCAGCGGCGGGTCCACGGTGTCTATCAAGGCGACCTTTTCCGAGCCTTCCACCAAATAGGCATTGTAGCTGGTGCCATCGGGCAGCGGGATCAGCGAGTCAAACAGCCGCCGGTTCCAATCAATCGCGCCCATCCAATGCACGCCTTCACGAATCTTTCTGGGTTTCATTCCATCTCCTTGTGTGGGTTGAACATGTTTGGCCACGCCCCGCCGGCCATGCGCCACAGAGCGACTCCGGGCAACGTATCATGCCCGGCGCGGCAGGTCAAAACCCCAAGCCGGGTTTTTTCGCCGGTTTTTTTTGTATTTGTGACCAGGGCGCAAATGGGCTAGGTTGTTTGTTCAACCAACCCGAAGGAAGAGGCAAGCGTGAAACAGGTAGGCCGTAGCGTTGTCCGCGCCGACGCACTGGAAAAAGTGACCGGGCAAGCCATTTACGTGGATGACTTGCAATTTCCGGGGATGCTGCATGGGCGGGTGCTGCGTAGCCCGTTGGCGCACGCGCGGATTGTTTCCATTGACACCCAGGCGGCGCGCCAGGCGCCCGGCGTGCGCGCGGTGGTCACCGGCCAGCGCGCGGAGCAGGATGTGGGCGGCGGCCGGTTGCCGTTGGTCGGCGCGTGTATTGTGGACCAGTTGCCGCTGGCCATGGACCGGGTGCGCTTCGCCGGCGAGGCCGTGGCCGTGGTGGTGGCCGATACCGTCGCGGCGGCGGAACACGCCACCGCGCTCATCAAGGTGGAATATGACGAGCTGCCCGTGCTGACGGATGCCCGCCAGGCCATGGCCCCCGATGCCCCGCTGATTCACCCCGATTTGGGCTCCTACGAACGCGCCAAGGGCTTCCACCCCAAACCCGGCACCAACATCTTCCACCACTATCAACTGCGCAAGGGCGACACCCGCAAGGCGTTCGCCAAGTGCGAGGTTGTCCTCGAACACGAGTTTTCCTATCCGCACATGAGCCACTGCCAACTGGAGCCCCACGGCGCGCTCGTGCGCTGGGACCCGGCCGGCGGAGTGGACATCTATTCCTCCACGCAGGCCCCCTTTGTGGTGCGCGGCTACCTGGCCCGCGCCTTTCGGCTGCCGCTGTCGAAAGTCCGCGTGCGCGCCCCGGTGGTGGGCGGCGGCTTCGGCGGCAAGAGCGACTACACCCTGGAACCGCTCGCCGCTTACGTGGCCCGGCAGGTGCCCGGCGTGTGGATCAAACTGATTTACGAGCGCGAGGAAATGTTCAACGGCACCCTCGTCGGCCGCGGCGTGACCGGGCGCTACAAGCTCGGCGCCCAGCGCGATGGCACCGTGCTTGCCGCCCAAATCGAGTATATCCTCAGCGGGGGCGGCTACGGCGAATGCGCCATCAATGTGGCCGTCGGCGGCGGCCAGAACTCGCCGGGCGCCTACCACATTCCCAACATCACCGTGGACAGCTACGCGGTCTATACCAACCTGCCGCCCGTCGGCGCCTTCCGCGGCTACGGCCACCCCGAAGGCCAATGGATGGCCGAACGGATGATGGACCTGCTCGCCCGCGAGCTGCAGATGGACCCCGTGGAACTGCGGCTGAAAAATGCCTATCGCGGCGGCGACAAAAACGCCATTGCCCAGCGGCTCCGCCCCAGCCAGGGCGATTTGCCCCAATGCCTGCGCGAGGCCGCGAAGGCCGTGGGCTGGAGGATGGGCCAGCGTAATGTCGTCAAAACCCGTCATGGTTTCCGCACCAAAGCCGTGTGCAGCCTGATGAAATCCCCCGTGCAGGCCACCAACGCCCAAGTGGCCGCCTTCCTCAAGTTTGATGAAGACGGCGGCGTGAACCTCATCATCACCACCTGCGATATGGGCCAAGGCTCCGCCACCATCTACGGCCAGATTGCCGCCGAAGCCCTCGGCCTGCCCCTGGACCGCGTCCATGTCGCGCGCGAGCCCGACACCGCGCTTTTCCCCGCCGACTGGCAGACCATCGGCAGCAAGGGCACCTACACCGGCGGCATTGCCATCGTGCGCGCGGCCGAAGACGCCATTGCCCAAATCCGCGCCACCGCCGCCAAGGCCTTGCGCGTGCCTCTCGCCAAGGTGCGCTATCAGGATGGCCAGGTGGTGATTGGCCGCCGCCGCTACGAACTCGGTTGCTTCACCAACGGCTATATGCTCGCCGACGGCCGCACCGTGGGCCGCCCCGTCGTCGGCTACGGCGCCTACACCCCCGACCTGCAAATCCCCGGCATCCGCAAACCCGGCCTGCAGATCGGCCAAGGCAACGTGTCCGCCTCGTGGACCTTCGGCGCGCAGGCCGTCGAAATCGAAGTCAACCCCAAGACCGGCCAGCTCAAGATTCTGCAACTGGTCACGGCCATAGATGCCGGCCGCATCATCAACCCGCGCCTCGCGCGCGGACAGGTGGTCGGCGGCATGGTGCAGGCCCTCGGCCAAACCATCATGGAAACCATGATCTATTCCGACAAGGGCGTGCTGCGCAACGGCCGCTTCACCGACTACAAAATCCCCGCGCTGGAAGACCTGCAGGACACCGCCTTCAAGGTGATCTTTGTTGAAACCCCCGACCACAACGGGCCGTTTGGCGCGCGGGGCCTGGCCGAACACGGCACGGTCGCCATCGCCCCGTGCGTCGCCAACGCCATCGCCCGCGCCACCGGTCAGGACCTCTACGACCTCCCCATCCGCCTATGAACCTCGAATACTGCAAACCCCAGACCCTCGAAGACCTGCTCGCCGAAACCCGCGCGGGCACCCACCTCATGGCCGGCGGCACCGACCTGCTCGTGGATATGCGCAGCCATAAAAAAACCGTGCGGCGCATCGTGGACATCAAAGCCATCCCGGAATTGCGCGGCATTCGCGAAACCAAGTCCGGCCTGGAAATCGGCGCCTGCGAAACCTTCACCGCCCTGCGCGAGTCCCCCCTCGTGGCCGCCTGGTCCCCCGCCCTGCGCGAATGCGCCGACGTGATGGGCTGCCACGAAATCCGCCACCGCGCCACCCTCGGCGGCAACATCTGCAACTCGTCGCCCGGCTGCGAAAGCGGCGTGGTGCTTTCCGTTCACGAAGCGCTGGTCCGCATCGCCTCCACCCGCGGCGTGCGCCTCGTGCCCTTCCATACCTTCGCCACCGGCGTCAACCGCACCTGCCTGGAGCCCGACGAAGTCGTCCTGTCCATCATCCTGCCCAAAGCGGCCGACAGCCTGAGCTTCTATCGCCGCATCACCCGCACCGCCGGCATGGACCTCGCCTGCTGGAACGGCGCCGCGCTGGTGCTCCAACCCCGCACCCCCGCCAAGCGCGTCGTCCGGATTTCCTTCGGCACCGTCATGCCCGCCCCCTACCGCCCGCGCGCCGCCGAAACCTTCCTGAGCCGCCGCCCCCTCACCCCGGCCGATATGGACCAGGCCTACAACCTCATCACCAGCGAGATTGCCCCGCGCGCCGGCTCCGTCCGCGCCTCCCCCGCCGAGAAAAAACGCGCCATCCGCAACTTCTTGGACGAACTACTCGAAAGGCTCGCGCCATGACCCACCCCATCACCCTCACCGTCAACGGCATTCCCCGCACCCTCCACGTCGCGACCGACGACACCCTCCTGCGCGTCCTGCGCGAAGAACTCCACCTCACCGGCGCCAAAAAAGGCTGCGGCGAAGGCGAATGCGGCGCCTGCACCATCCTGATGAATCAGCAGGCCATCCGCGCCTGCCTCGTGCTCGCGGTCGAAGCCGACGGCGCCGACATCGTCACCATTGAAGGCCTCGCCCCCCCCGGCGAAATCACCCGCGTTCAAAAAGCCTTCATCGAAGCCGACGCCGTCCAATGCGGCTTCTGCACCCCCGGCTTTGTGATGGCCCTCGAAGGCGAAATGCGCCGTAACCCCCGCGCCACCCGCGAAGACCTCATCAACGCCCTGGGCGGCCATCTCTGCCGCTGCACCGGCTACGAATCCATCCTGCAAGCCACCGACACCCTCGCCCGCCAACTCGCCAACACCCCCAAAAAGTAGCCCCCCCCCCGCCAGACCGACGCACGACAAGCAACCACCGACAACCCCGTATGTCGCCAGTCGTGGGTCGCTGGTCGAACACCCGG
>CAZNGD010000153.1:0-5580 GCA_964572295.1 uncultured Verrucomicrobiota bacterium | reverse complement strand
ACGTTGGGCTTGAGGATGCCTTCGAGATTATAGCCCACGCTCATGTTGAAGATCATGGCCGGCGCGCCCGCGCGTCCGAGCTTGTGCTGCAGCGCATGGATCAACACCCACGCCATCAGGTATTCGGTGAATGACTCGTCAATCCGCAATTCCTGCGACCATTCGACATTGTAGCCCTCGTCCTGGATGTCAATGCAGGGCTTGGAGACTTCCAATTCGTCGAGCGTCTGAATGGTTTTCAGTTCGATGAAGCGCGAGCCGGTGAGCCAGGCCGTAATGATGTTTTGCGCCATTTGGGAATGCGGGCCGGCCGCCACACCGAAGGGCGTCGCCAGCGGTTGGCCATACACCGACGTTTGGAAGGGGTCTGCCGCGCCCGGCAGGAAGAACAATTCCCGCGGAATGCCAAAAATGGAATTACGCTTCTCCAGCTCGGTGAAGACCCAGGCGGCGACTTGGTCGCAGGTCAGCGGTTGAAAATGATCGGACATGGTTTAGCTCCTTGCACTGCTCGCATTTGACATTGGGCCGGAAAGTTCCGGACGTGTGAAGGGGCATTCTTACACACCCGGCGCGCGATGAGCAAGCGCCCAGCCGCCGGGCGCGGCATTTTCTGTGAAATCGTTTAACCCGCCTGCGGGCGGGCGGCGGTCGCGCGGGTCCGAGATCAGTGGCGTCGCCGCCACCCGCGCGGTTCCTGGAGCACCACCGTGGCATTGTCGCCGGGCGGGATCGCCAACACCCGGTGTTTCCGGATGTAGTCCAGTACCATGTCGCGCACGAGCACATCGCTGGTTTCCAGGCGCGAGTTGGGCTTCGCGGCCAGTTGGGCAATCTTCGGGAAGCGGCCGCCGCCGCCGGCCAAATGATAGCTGTTGATCGCCACTTTCAAGCGGCGTTTGCCGTTGATGGCGCCGCCATCCATGGCGCGCAAATGGCGGATGCGGTGGCCGCGGGCGGCCTTGGGATAAAGGTCATAGCGCAGGCCCCAGGCGCCGGGATAGCGTTCGGTGCCGAGATAGTCGGTGGCTTCCTCCATCAGCGTCTGGATTTCGGCGAGGGTCAACCAGAGGCAGCCTGCGGTGTTTTCATAGGGCACAATGCGCCAGACATCCGCCACGCGAATCTCGCCAGCAGGGATGCTGGTTTCCACGAGCGGGCCGTGCAACACCACCTCCGCGCCCGTGTGCGCGGCGATGGCCGCGCACAGCAGTTGCTGCACCGGGCACAAGCCGGGCACGGTGGCGGAATAGCGGATGTCCCGCTCGGTGCGCCCCACCCGCTTCTCCAGCCATTGGGTGGCCTTGGCCAGTTCACGTGCGACCAGTTGCGCGGCGGCCGGGTCTTCCGGCACATCGTCCGCAATGGGCAGGAAGCGGAACTGCTTGTCCAGCACGCGGCCCTCCACCGTGTCATAGGCAATGTCCACGCGCATGATGCCCGTGGCGCCGGAGCCCGCCTGCGCGTAGCTCACGTTGCCCACGCGGATGCCCGTCAGCACATAGTGCAGATGCCCGCCCAGCACGACATCGAATTCCCCGAAACGCCGGGCGATGGTGTGGATTTGATTGGCCGCATCATCGCTGCTCAACAACCCCTGATGCACCAGCAGCACCATGATGTGCGGCTGTTGCGCGCGCACCAGCGGCATGGTGTGTTCCAACGCGCGCCGCGAATCCGTAAAATGGAGGTCCTGTTGGGCCAGCCCGCGCGTCCACTGCGGAATGTTGGGCGTGGTCAGCCCGACCACCGCCACCCGCAGACCATCCACGGTCGTGACGATGAACGGCAGCACGCGTTGAAACGCCTTGGGGGCCGTCGGCCCCACCCGCATATTGGCCGCCAGCGGGACGGCTTGCATGTGGTCGAGAAACGCCGCCAGCGTCTCCACGCCCCAATCGAATTCATGATTGCCGATGGCAAAGGCGGCATAGCCCAATTCATTCATGACCGTCGCCATGACACGCCCTTGCGTCAGAAAGCTGACCGCCGAGCCTTGAAAAATATCGCCGCCATCCAGCAGCAGGGTGTTGGGGGTTTCTGCCTGAATGCGGCGGATCAAGGTGGCGCATTGCAGCAACGAGCCCGCGCCCCGGCTGGCCTCGGCAATGGTTTCCTGCCGCAGCGCGCCGTGCAGGTCGGTCGTGTTCAATATGGTCAGGTTGACCTGGCGCGCGCCGGCACCGGTTGCCGCCAGCCAGAGGGCCACACAAGCCGCCCCCCAGCGGCCAGCCATCCCGCTGCGGATGGGTGACCGCGCGCGGCTCATCCCGCTTCTTCCGTCGGCAACTTCTGGTTGGCCAGCACGTTCTCCTGCCCGGTCACCATTTTGTCGTTGATGATGTAATGCTTGGCGCCCTTTTGACGCGGCGCTTCATACATGGCATCCAGCATGATGGACTCCAGCAGCGCGCGCAGGCCGCGCGCGCCGGTATTGCGGCGCACGGCCTCGCGGGCCAGTTCGCGCAACGCCGTCGGCAAGAATTCCAGCTTCACGTCCTCCATGGCCAGCAACTTGCGGTATTGGCGGGTCATGGCATTTTTGGGCTCGGTGAGGATGCGCACCAAGTCGTCTTCGGTCAGATCATTCAGCGTGGCCACGACCGGCAGCCGTCCCACGAATTCGGGAATCATTCCGAACTTGATGAGGTCTTCCGGTTCAACCGCATGCACATCGTGGCGCGCCTGCACGCGCTTGCGCAGCGCGGTTTCACTGCCGAACCCGATGACGCCCTTGCCCAAGCGGCGCTTGATAATATCGTCCAGCCCCACGAAGGCGCCACCGCAAATGAACAGGATGTTTTCCGTATGGATCGGGATGGTTTCCTGTTGCGGGTGTTTGCGGCCGCCCTGCGGCGGCACATTGGAAATGGTGCCTTCCAGAATCTTGAGCAGCCCCTGCTGCACGCCTTCGCCCGACACATCGCGCGTGATGGATACATTCTCCGTGCGCCGCGCGATTTTATCAATTTCATCAATATAGACGATGCCCACTTCCGCGCGCGCCACATCGCCATCCGCCGCGCGAATCAACCGCAGCAACACGTTTTCGACGTCGTCGCCGACGTAGCCCGCTTCCGTGATGGTGGTGGCATCGGAGATGCTGAATGGCACATCCAATATGCGGGCCAGCGTTTGCGCCAGCAGGGTTTTGCCGCTGCCGGTCGGCCCGATCATCAGGATGTTGCTCTTGTCAATTTCGACATCATCCGCCGCATCAGTGGCCGCACCCCCGGCCAGGCGGAACTTGACCCGCTTGTAGTGGTTGTGCACGGCCACGGCCAAAACCTTTTTGACCTGTTCCTGGCCGATGACGTATTCATCGAGCTTCGCCTTGATTTCGTGCGGCTTGGGCACTTTCAGGCGGGAGGGATCCGCGCGCAGGCCGCCGGGCTTGTGGCTGCTGGTCAGGACGGCATTGCAGACATCAACGCATTCGTTGCAGATGCTCAGGCCATCCGGGCCGCGAATCAGGGTGCGGACCGCGTCACGGTCGCGCCCGCAAAACACGCAGAAATCAGTGCGCGGGGGTTGTCGTTTGCCGGCCATCGCTTATGCCTTGGCCGGAGCCGCGCCCAACACGTCATCCACCAGCCCATACTTGACGGCCTCGGCGGCCGACATGAAGAAATCGCGGTCGGTATCGCGGGCGACTTCCTTGACGGACTTCCCCGTATGCTTGGCCAGCAAGCCGTTGAGGTAATCCTTGAGGCGCAGGATTTCCTGGGCCTGAATGTGAATATCGCTGGCGGTGCCCTGCGTGCCGCCCCACGGTTGGTGCACCATGATGCGCGCGCCCGGCAACGCATGGCGTTTGCCTTTGGTGCCCGCCGTCAACAGCACGGCGGCCATGCTGGCGGCCTGCCCGAGGCAATAGGTCACCACATCGCACTTCAAAAACTGCATGGTGTCATAAATCGCCAGCCCGGCCGTGACGGAACCGCCCGGCGAATTGATGTAGACGCTGACATCCTTGCCGGCATCTTCGCTTTGCAGAAACAGCAACTGCGCCACCACCAGGTTGGCCAGCGCGTCGGAAATCTCGGAGCCAATGAAGATGATCCGCTCCTTGAGCAGGCGCGAATAAATATCATAGGACCGCTCGCCACGGCCGGTTTGCTCGACAACAATCGGAATCAGATACGCATTCTCATTCATGGTGTTTCCTCCGGTTTGGGGGCCGCCGCCATCGCGCCCGGGCCGGTGAGCTGGGCATGGCCGAGGACCGCGTACAGCACTTTTTCGTTGCGCAGGTTGTTCCGAATATCCCGGCGCAACTTGGTTTCGTTCAGTTTTTCCGTGCGGATGAACTCCTTGACCGTCTTGCGCGCCCGCAACGCATAACGCATCAGGACATTCTCCACTTCGGCATTGGCCACCGTCACCCCTTCCTCGACGGCGATGCGCTGCAGCAGGTAGCGCAGCTTGAGTTGATTGCGCGCGGCCTCCTTCGCGGAAGTGGAGATCTTGTCGAGGTTGTCGCGGATTTCCTGTTCCTTGACACCGCGCTGCAGGTTTTCATTCACAATGGAATAGATCAGATTGTTGTGGGTTTCGTATTCTTCCGATTCCGGCAGGTCCAGATCGGCCACCTTTTGCAGCAGTTGGCTTTCCACCAGTTCCTTGCGCCGCCGCTGCTCCTGCGCCTCGGCTTCATTGCGCAGCACGGAGCGGAAGACCCCGCGCAGCTCGGCCTCATCCTTCACGCCGTGATTTTGGAAAAAGGCCTCATCCAGCACGGGCAGCTTGCGGCGGCGGATTTTCTTCACCGTGGTTGTGAAGATGCCCCGCTTGCCGCGCAGCGCGTCGGGGTACGCATCCGGGCCAAATTGAATCGTGATGTCCCGCGTCTCGCCGACTTTCGCGCCGACCAATTGCGGGCCGAACTCCGGCAGGAAGGAGTCCTCCTCGTTGGCGACCACCCACCGGTCCGTGGCGCTAATCAAGTCCTTCATTTCCGCCGACAAATCCTCCGGCACCGCGCCATCCAGCGTGCCGGTATAATCCACCGCCACCACGTCATCAGCCTCCACGACCACCGTGCCTGCCAGATCTTCAAACTGGCTCTGGCGTTTCAAATAACCGTTCAACGCCTGAGTCACCGCCTCCTCGGCAATGTCAATGGCCTTGGTTTCGATCACGATGCCCTTATATTCCGGCAGATCAAACTCCGGCGCCACGTCCACCGTGAGGGAAAAGAAAAACGGCTGGCCGGTGGCCAGGGGGGATTGCTGCAGGTCGTATTCCGCGACAGCCTGCAACTTGTGCTCGGTGACCGCCTTCTGGAAGCCAAGGGCCAGAAAATGCTCTTGCAGCACCTGCAGGATTTGCTTGTCGTACGCGCGCCGGATCATGGCCTCGGGCGCCTTGCCGGGGCGGAACCCCTTGATGGTGCCATTCCGCTGATAATATTGCAGGGAATCCTTATACTCGTTGTCCACTTCCTCGGCGGAAAACTCCACGGAAATCTTTTTGCGGCAGGGGCCGCTATTTTCAACACTCGCCTTCATGGGGGAAAAGAATCCTTTCTCGACAAAACGGGATAAACAGCCCGCAACCATACCCGCCACCCCCTGCCCC
>CAZNGD010000152.1:1336-5615 GCA_964572295.1 uncultured Verrucomicrobiota bacterium | reverse complement strand
CGTACACTCTTTCCCTACACGACGCTCTTCCGATCTCGCCCGGTCTTCGTTTTCTCGATCCCGCCTGCGGTTCCGGCACTTTTCTGGTTCAGGCAATCCATCGCGCGGCACATCATGCGGAGAAACAAGACAAGGTGGGCATTGCCGAGGTGGGCCGTTCCATTCTCAACGGGGTCATGGGATTTGATCTGAATCCGTTGGCCGTTTTGGCCGCGCGCACGAACTATCTCATCGCGTTTGCCCGTTTTCTGCCCTATGTACGGCCGGTCTCCATCCCGGTGTATTTATGCGACTCGGTTTTGCCGCCAGACCGTGAGCCCGATCATCAAGACCAAGCCGAATTGTTCCAGCCCGATACCGTGGTATTCCGCACGCATGAACAGGACTACGTTTTTCCCATCTCCATGAAAGATAAGGAGCGCATTGATCGGTTCACGGGATTGGTGATGGACGGACTCCGCGGCAAAATGACCCGCACGCATTTTGAGCGCATGCTGGATGCTACAATGGATTTGCCGGCGCCGGAACGCGAATACCTGGTGGACATCTACGCCAAAATCAAGAAATTGGATGATGAAAATCGTGATGGAATCTGGGCGCATTACATCAAAAATGCCTTTGCACCCGTGTATGTGGGACAATTCGATTATGTCATCGGCAATCCCCCGTGGATCCGTTGGGGATATTTGGCCGACGAATACCGCCGACTGACCCTGAAACTATGGCATAACTATGGCCTTTTCTCGCTGAAGGGGCATGAAACACGGCTCGGTGCGGGTGAAAAAGATTTCTCCATGCTGTTTACCTATGTTTGTGCGGACCGCTATTTGAAGGATGGCGGCATCATGGGTTTCGTCATTACCCAGGAAGTATTCAAATCCAAAGGTGCCGGGGAGGGATTTCGGCGGTTCAAGTTGGGGAAATGTGGCGCAGCCCTCAAGGTGCTGGGGATGGAGGATTTGGTCCAGGTGCAGCCCTTTGCCGGCGCGGCCAATAAAACAGCCATCTTCACCCTGCGCAAAGGCGAACCCACCACCTATCCGCTGCCGACCATCGAATGGCGCCGCAAGCCTGGTGTTGGCCGTGTGGCTCCGGAGTGGTCTCTTGAAGAAGTATTGAACAAAACAGAACGGCGAACCCTGCAAGCCATCCCGGTGAACCCGGACAACCCCACATCCTCCTGGCAAACAGCGGCGATGGCGGGCATGGAAAAAAGTGCCAAAATGAAGGGCGCTAATTCGTACCAAGCCAGATTGGGAGCGAGGGTGGAACCCTACGGCGTGTTCTGGCTGAATCTCAAGGAGGTTCGCCCCGATGGCAAATTGGTCGTGGAAAACCAGCACGACCGCGGAAAACGCGAAATCCGGAAGGTATGCAACGCCATCGAACCGGACCTGATTTATCCGGCCGTCAGCGGTGGCGAAATCGTCCGTTTCGGAATCAAAGCGCCTTTCTACGTTCTGGTTTCGCAAGACCCGGCCAAGCGTGCTCCCTTCCCCACCGATTGGATGTTGGACAACATTCCGCTTACCTATGCCTACCTGAAACAGTTCGAAAAAGTTCTATTATCTCGTGGCTCCAAACTGGTAAGACAATTTGCCGAAAAAACAGAATTTTATGCCATGTTTGGAATCGGGGCCTACACATTCGCCCGATACCGTGTGGTATGGAAACGCATGGCCAATCGGATGGCGGCGACAGTGCTGACGAACTGGAAAACTCCATTTGGCTCCAAGACCATTATCGGCACGGATACAACGTCCTTGATCTCCGCCAAAAGCGCCGAAGAGGCCCACTATTTGTGCGCCATTTTGAATTCAAAAGCGGTGGATGAATACATCAGCAGCTTTTCCTCTGGCGGCCGTGGTTTCGGCGCGCCTTCCGTGGTTCAAAATCTCGCCATTCCCAAATTCAGCAAGCACCGTAAAATTCATAATCAGTTGGCGGCGCTATCCCGCCAAGCCCATGATGCGGTCAAACGGGGCGCCGACATTGCGCAGCTTGAACAAGCCATGGACCAAGCCGTCGAGGACTTATGGAATTTGAAACCCTAACCACTGCCGACACGCATTACCCGCGGCGCTTATTGGAGCGTATGGGGTCCGCTGCGCCCACGCTCTATTTCAAGGGCCCTTTGAAACTCCTCGACCGCTTTACGATGGCGGTCATTGCCGCGGATTTAAGCCCGGGCCACGCGGTGTTGGCGGCCAACGACATGTTATTCAAAATCCGGGAATATGCGCTCAACTACATGGGGCCGTGGCATGCGGTATATGAAACCGAGGTGTTCCGGTTGGCCATTGACACCCCCACCGATCCCGAACGGCGGCGCTCGCTGTCCCTGTTTACCGCGCGTGGCTTGGCGCGAGAAACACTGGATATTTTTCTGGGCGACCGTTTTGGATATTCCGGCCCTTTTACCGGGTTTCCGCAAAAGGAGGAGTTTTTCCGGCGCGCGCAGGCCGGGGAATTGCTTTGGCTATCCATCACCGAACCCAACACCATGCGCTTTTTGCGCGAAAATATTTTGCGGCGCAATTGGGTCGCTTGCGCGTTGGCGGATGTGGTGTTTGTGCCCTATTCGGACAAAAAATCCAAAACGTATCCCACGGTCAAAAAGATTGTCGAGGCGGGCATTCCCGTGTTTACGGTTGAGCACGAAATATGCCGTCATCTCCATCAATTGGGCATTCCGCCCTTCACTCGTAAAACAGTTGGCCGTTTTTTGGAATCGCTTGGCGCGCGCACCGATGCGCCCCCGCCGTTTCCTGCGCCGTCGAATACCATGTCGGCGCTGCAAATCATGGAATCCGCCCCTTCCCAACCTAAAAAAGGCGTGCAAGGAAAATTATTTGGGGGAAAGCCTCCTGTCGGTCAAAACTAAATGGTGATGATGGAGTTTTGAAGTTGCTGCCCAAAAGGAAACATAATAAGGCCGGTCCTATGATTTAATGTTTTTGCCGCCCAAAACGCACCGGTGCCCCATCCGTTGCGGTTCGGGATTGCCAGTGTTTCAACAATTCCACAAAATGGGCGGACGCATCATTTCCATCTGGTTTTCCATACTATGGAATGAATTAGTGAAAAGAGGGGGCGGGGTTCAGGGATTTGGGGTTTTGTAAGGCAGGGGCGGTGCGCCGTCGGCGAGCGGTTTTCCACAGTGTGGAAAATCCCGCCCCTGCGGGATGAAAAGTTTTCCACGGTGTGGAAAAGTCGGGCGAAATCGTTCCACACTATGGAAAAATCCCGCGCGCGCGGGATAAACTTTTGGCGGATTTTCCACACAATGGAACACCTTTGAGGATAGTTTTCCACGGTGTGGAAAGGTGGAGCGGGCGATGGGAATCGAACCCACGTAGCCAGCTTGGAAGGCTGGAGCTCTACCATTGAGCTACGCCCGCGATGGGTGACAAGTTGGCGGGTATTGTGCGTGAGGGGGCGGGATGGGTCAAGTCCCGGATTTCAGGGGAGGCGGGGGAGGTCGGCATGGGTGCCAAGGGCCAGGCCTTGGGCGAGGATTTGTTGGGCGATGTCATGCCAGCGTTCCTGGACGGCGGCGAGGTCGGGCTGGGGGTTGAGTCGCTGGCCCTGGGTGAGGTTGTCGGTGATGAGACCGGGGCGGCGGATGGCGGGGCGGGCGAAGCCTTGGGGCTGGCCGGTGGCGGCGGGCTGACAGGGGAAATAGCTGTACATGCCGGCGTAGGGCTGGTCCACGGTGGCGCCGATGTAGAGTCGGAAGGTGGCGGAGGGGGTGAGGTGGCGGACCTTGGTTTCGTAGGCGATGGGTTCCAAGGCGGCGTGTAGGTATTCCGGGGGCACGAGGTGGGCGACTGGTTCGCGGTAGGTGGCGAGGGTGCAGTCCACGTAGTCGGCGACGACGAAAACGGTGTCCACCACGAAGCGGGAGCGGCCACGGCCGGAGCCGAAGAGGATGACGGAGCCGCGGGCGAGGCGTTGCAGGGCGGTGGGGCCGCGCTTGTTGTTTTGTTTGCAAATGCTGTAGATGAAGTGGGGGCCGAAGACGAAGGGGTCGGTGTTCATCAGGGGCGGGTCGTTGGGGTAAAAGGGGACGGGGTCGGGGGTGAAGAGGTATTGGGGGCCGTCGGGGACGGGGTCGGGGTAGGTTTGCACGAGGCGGGTGGGGGGCTCGTATTCGCCCCAAAAAACAAGGTTGGCGGGTTGCGGGGGGGCGCCGAGGGCGGTTTGGTAGCGGCCGGGGTTGAGCAGAAACTTGCGGCGGTGGGCGGCGGTGTTCCAGGTGCGGCCAGTGGGGGTGTCG
>CAZNGD010000152.1:0-1326 GCA_964572295.1 uncultured Verrucomicrobiota bacterium | reverse complement strand
CTGAAGGGCCCCTCATTGTAAACCAGGTGCAGGTGCTCGGTGTCGATTTCCAGGCCACGGGAGGTGTGGCGCGTGATGAGCTCCACGGGTTCAAAGTCCCGGCAGCGCACGCAGGTGGTCAGCCCGTCCTCAAACAGGCCGTCGGGCTGGTATTCCAGGCGGGGTTGGATCAATTCCACGACGCAGTGGGTGTCGGTTGGGGCGCGGGGGGGGGCGGTGGGGAGGAGGGTCAGCAGCAGCGCGAGGATGGGGATGAGTCGCGGCATGGCGCGGTCAGAAGGCCCAGGCCAACAAGACGGGGACGGTGAGCAGCGCCCAGAGGTGGGTGAGTAGCAGGCCGCCGGCGATGAAGTCGGTGTCGCCGCCGTAGCGTTCGGAGAAGAGGACGCTGACCATGGCGGAGGGCATGACGGCGACAATGTAGAGGATGCCGCGGGCGGTGGGGTCGAGGGGGAGGATGCGCAAAATGGGGATCATGACGAGGGGGACGGCAACCAGCCGGATGGCGGAGACGAGCCAAATGCGCCAGCCGAGAATGGTGCGGAAGGGGAGGGTGGCGAAGCGGCTGCCGGCGACGAGCATGGAGAGGGTGATGGTGGCGGCGCCGAGGGTTTTGAGGGCGGCGCGCGCGGTTTGGCCGGCGAGGAGCAGCCAGTCGGGGGGCGTGGGCCAGGGGAGGAGGTCGCGGGCGAGGATGTAGGCGAGGCTGAGCAGGAGCGCGACAAAGGGCGGGCTGAACAGCGATTTGAGCTGGTCGCGCTTGCGTTCGGCGCGGGAGAACAGCATGACGCCCAGGGACCACAGCAGGACTTCGTAGCCGATGGAGGAGAAGACCAGCAGGGCCACGCCGGCATCGCCATAGCGAAACAGCACGAGGGGCAGTGGGAGGAAGGAGTAGTTGTTGATGAGGCAGTGGAACAGGAAGGCGCGCGCGGTGTCCTTGGATACGTTGCCGAGAAAGCGCACGGCGAGCAGGCCCAGGCCAAAGCCGCTGAAGGCAATCAGCATGACGAGCGCGGGCAACAGCAGGTGGGCGCGCAGTTCGGTGACGGTCAGCTCGGTGACGGCCACAAAAATCAGCGCGGGATACACCACGGAGAGGGCGATGTGCGCGAGGTCGTTGGTGCCCTGGGCGGAGAGCATTCCGCGGCGGCGCGCGTAGTAGCCGCACGCCACGAGGCCCAGGATGCACAGAATCTGGAAGACAAAGATCATGCAGGGGGCGGATTATACCGTGGGGCGGGGCCGGTGGCAAAGAAATGAGCGGCCCGCTTACTCGGCTGGCGGGGGGCCGGGTGGGGGCGCGGCTGGGGCGCGGCGCCAGCG
>CAZNGD010000151.1:0-5616 GCA_964572295.1 uncultured Verrucomicrobiota bacterium | reverse complement strand
TCGTGAAACGGATGTGGCAACCCAACTGTGGCTTCAGTCCGGCACCCCCGACGACGCGCCCGTTTTGCCTCAGGCCTATTTCCAGCAGCAGTGGGCGGACTTTGCGCGCGCCATTGCCACCGGTTCAACCCCACTCAACCATGCCGCCAGCAATTTGCCGACCGTGCAGTTGTTGGCGGAGTGTTATCGCGTGCGCCGCCCCCTGCCGGAGCCGTGGAATCAGTCTCCAGCCGTCAAGGGAGGCCAGCCGTGAGCAGCAAACCCATCCTCTTGGTCACCGGGGCCAGCGGCTTTTTGGGCGGCCGCCTTGTCGAGCAGTTGCTGGCGGCTGGCCGTTGGCAGGTGCGCGCGATGGCGCACCGGCCGGGCAGCGCGGTGCGATTGGCCCGGCTGGGCGTGGAGTTCGCCTGGGCGGATTTGCTCAAGCCGGAGGAAGTGCAAGCGGCGATGGCGGGGGTGGAGGCCGTCGTGCATTGCGCGTATGGCACCGACCCGCGAACCTCGCGCGCGACGACCGTGGAGGGCACCCGGAACGTAGTTCTCGCGGCCAACGCGGCGCACGTCAAACAGGTGGTTCACATCAGCACCATCGGAGTGCATTCGTACAGCCCGCCACCGCACGTGACCGAAAGTTCACGATATGTGAAATCGCGCGACGGCTACTGCAACGCCAAGATCGCCGCCGAACAGGTGGTGCGCAACCTCTGTCCATCGGCCACCATTTTGCGCATGGGCAATATATACGGGCCGTGGTCGCTGCCGTGGACCGTACGCCCGCTTGCGCACATCGGAGCGGGCAAGGCCAGTGTGGTGGATGGGGGCCACCATGCCGCCAATATGGTGTTCATTGATAATGCGGTTGAGGCGATCCTCTTGTCTCTGGAAACGGCGCGCGCGGCCGGCGAAATATTTTTCATTACCGATGATTCCTGCACCTGGGCCGAAATGTATGGGGCCTATGCCGCTTGGCTCGGTTGTTCGTTGCGCTCGGTTTCCCGGAACGAAATCCAGTCGTACGTTTGGCCGAGGTGGTACCAGCGCGCGGCTTCCTTTATGCGCGAAATCGGGCAGGGCATTCTGGTCCCCTCCCTGCGCTACACGGCATTCCGCGCGGCGGTGTCACCGCAACTCGGCGCGGGCCTGTCTCGTTTGTGGCAAAAGGTGCCGGGTCGGGCGCGGTATCGTCTGGTGGGGGATCCGCTGGGCCGTTCCGTGCCCGCGGCGGCCGAGTTTGCCGACCGCGAAGCCAGTGCGCTGCCCCCCGCCGGACTTGTGGAGCTGTATGCGGGGCAAACCGCGTTCAGCAACGAAAAAGCCAAGGGTCTGCTGGGCTACGGTCCGCGTGTTTTGCGGCCAGAGGCGCTGGAGCGCACCCGGCTGTGGGCCGCCTGGGCGCGTTTGATAGGGCAGGCATAATGGCGCAACCTCGCATTACGGTGTTGATGCCCGTGTGGAATGGGGAAGCCTATTTGCCCCAAGCCTTGGCGAGTATTTGGCGGCAATCGGTTGCCGATTTTGAGGTGGTGGTGGTGGATGACGGTTCAACCGATCGCACGCCGGACATTCTGGCCGCCTGTCGTGATCCGCGTCTGCGGGTGTTGCGCAACGAAACCCGTCGCAAGTTGTCCGGGGCGCTCAATTGCGGGCTCGCGGCAGCGCAAGGTGAATTGATTGCGCGGATGGATGCCGATGACGTGATGCGGCGCGATCGTCTGGCGCGGCAAGTGGCGTGCCTCGAGCGGCATCCGGAGTGGGGCTGCTGCGGCGGGGCGGTGCGCACATTCGGCGACGGCGCCAGCGCCGTGCTGCATTATCCATGTTCCCCGGCGGACCTGTCGGCGTTCGGTTTATTTTATGCGCCGTTTGCGCATCCCACCGTCATGTTTCGCCGGGAATGGTTCCAACGCGCGGGTCTGTCCTACGATGGCTCCTATTATCCCGCCGAAGATTATGAGCTGTGGACCCGAATGCTCCGTCATTTTCCCGCAGGCAATCTGCCGCGGGTGTTGCTGGATTATCGGGTGCATGGCCAGAGCATGACGGGCGGCGAGTGGACGGCCATGGATGAGCAAACCATCCGGGTGCAGGAACGGTTGCTGCGGCAGTTGGGCCTGTCACCCACCCCCGACCAGTTGCGCCTGCACCGCGCGGCCGCGCTGGGGCAGTTGCCGCCGACGGAAGATTCGCTGACGCAAACGGCGGCTTGGCTGCGGCAGTTGGAAGAAGCCAACCGGCAGACATCACAATATGCGCCGGCCAGTTTGGACAGCATGTTGAATTATGTTTGGTTCCGTCAAACCATGGCCGTCGTGCGGGTCATGGGCCGGCGGGCGTGGGCCATATTTCGGGAAAGCCCGCTGGCGTTCCGGGGCGCACCGGCGGTGAGGCATCGCTGGCTGGTGCGGTTGGCCGCTGGCAAGGCGCAATTTCTTCGGCGAACGTTATGAGAGTCCTGCTGGTCAATACCTATGCCCGGAGTGGCGGCGCGGCGGTGGCCGCGCAGCGCCTTTGCGCCGCGTTGACTGGCGCGGGCGTGGCGGCGCGGCTGCTGGTGCAACATCCAGAGGACGGTCCCGCGTTGAATGTGTTGCCGACTGCGGATCCGTGGGCGAAGCGGCGTCCGTTGCTGGATGCGCTCCCGACGCTGTTTTATCGGAATCGCCGGACTCCGCATTGGGGCAACGCCTGGCTGGGTAATCGGGCGACCCGTCGGGCGATTCATGATTTCGCGCCGGACATCACGCATCTGCATTGGGTGAACCACGGCATGCTCGCGATTCGTGACATCGCGCATTTGCGTGGCCCACTGGTGTGGACGCTGCATGATTCGTGGGCGTTCACCGGCGGCTGTCATAGTCCGCAGGAATGTACGCGCTATCAACAGCAATGCGGCCTCTGTCCGGAATTGCGTTCGCATCGGGAGCATGACCTGAGTCGGCGAGTCTGGCAGCGCAAGCAGGCGGCATGGCGGGAGGTGCCGTTCACGGTGGTTACCCCGAGCCGGTGGCTGGCCACGGCGGCGGCTTCCTCGGCGCTTTTTGCCGGGCGGCGCTGCGTGGTGATCCCCAATGCCGTGGACACCACGATTTTTAATCCGGGGGATCGCGCGGCGGCGCGCCGCGCACTTGACGTTCCGCCCAATGCCAGGGTGTTCCTGTTTGGCGCGCCCGGCGCGGCGACCGATTGGAACAAGGGGCTGGACCTGTGGCAGGCCGCGTTGCCGTTGGTGGCGCGGCAGCACCCCGAGGCCATCGCCTGGGTGGCGGGCGTTCCCGACGGCACGTTGTCCGGGTTGCCGCTGCCGGTGCGCGAGCTGGGGGTGTTGAGTCCGGCGCAGTTGGCGCAAGTCATGGCGGCGGCCGATGCCACGGTGATTCCCTCCCGCATGGAAAATCTGCCCAACATGGCGGCGGAAAGTCTGGCCTGCGGAACCCCGGTGGCGGGTTTTGCAGTGGGCGGCATTCCGGAAATGATTGAGGAAGGGCGCACCGGTTTTCTGGCTCGACCGCATGATCCTGCGGACTTGGCGCAGGCATTGAACAAACTGCTGGCGCAGGGGGAATCCATGCGCACGGCGTGCGCCGCCGTCGCCCGGGCGCGCTACGCGCCGGATGTTGTTGCGCGGCAGCATCTCGAATTGTATCAATCGCTGCGGGAGAGGGCATGAACGCACCCGCCATCAGCATCGTGACCGCCTGCCGTAACGCGCGGGCCGAGTTGTCCGCGACTGCGGCAACCGTTTTGGCGGCGCTGGGACCACAAGATGAATGGGTGCTGCAGGATGGCGCCTCCACCGACGGCACGCGCGAGTTCCTCGCCAAGCTAACGGATGAACGGGTGCGCGTGGAGAGCGCTCCCGACCAGGGGATCTATGACGCGCTGAATCGCGCCGTCACACGCGCGCGCGGCGACTATCTGCTGATTCTTGGCACCGATGACCGCCCGCGTTTGCGCTTGGATGAGATTCGCCCATTTTTGCAGGACGACCACACGGTTTATTATGGCGACGTGTGGCGGACGATGTCCGCCGACTTCTATGCGGGGCCGTTTGATGGCGCGAAGCTGGCGCGAACCAATATCTGCCAGCAGGCAATCTTGTATCCGCGCGCCGCGTTTGCTGGCCGCGCTTTCGATTTGCGTTATCGGCAGCAGGCGGACTGGGCATTCAATATGGCCTGTTTCGCCGACCCGCAGCTCCGCTTTGAATACATGCCGTTGCGGGTGGCGGATTACGCGCAAGGAGGCGCCAGTTCCCAACGCATGGACGAGGCGTTTCAACGGGACTACCGCCGTTTGCTGAAAACCCATTTCCCGTGGCGGCAGCGTTGGCGCCCGGCACTGGCCAGTTGGTTGAGTGATCTATTTCGCGCCCTGCCGGGAGTTCCCCCGCCACGGCAAACCCCGGCGAGGCCATCATGAATACCTTGTTGGGCATCAGCATTCCGACATACAAGCGGCCCGAACAGTTGTTGGCCACGGTCCGTTCCGTGGCGGCGGCTGGCGGATTGGCCCACGCCATCCCCGTGTATATCGCCGATGATTCGCTCGACGACACCAACACCGCGGCCTACGCGACATTGGCCAAGGAATATCCTTTTCTGGTGGTTCGCCGCAATGGGCGGAATCTCGGGATTGACGGCAACATTTTGAATTCAGTGAACATCAATGAGTGCCGCTATGCGTGGCTGCTCGGGGAAGATGACCGGATGGTTCCGGATGCCATTAACCATGTTTTGCCGGCGTTGGCGCAGCGTGCCCCGCCGTTTCTGTACGCCAATTATTCTTCGGTGAACTCGGATTTCAGTCGCGTGTTGAAACCGGCCTCGCTGCCTTTGACCAGCGATGTGGTGCAATCGGCGGACACCTTTTGGCGGCAGTCCGCGTGGTCCGCCGGATTCATCGGCGCGTGTGTGGTGAACAAGGCCGCCTGGGCGAAGGTGGATCCGCAACGCTATGTGGGCACGTGGTTCGCGCATGTGGGGGTGATCATGGAAGCCGCTCACGGGCATGACATCCCCCTGCTGGCGAAGCCGTTGGTCCGCAACCGCTGTGGCACAACGGAGGTGTTCACCTGGACATCGGTGATGATGGATGTGCTGGATGGTTGGCGGCGACTGGGCGCGCTGCTGGAACCGCTATATGGCGCGGCGGCCTGCCAGGAGGCGTGGCAATCCTTTCGCCGCGCGCACGGGTTGGGCACGCTCAAGTTTTTGGCCTATGCCCGCGCCGGGGGGGCGCTGACCCCAGCCGTGGTGCGCGCGCACATCCTGCCGGGCGAGGAATCCGCCTGGTTCAAGTTGTGGGCCCGGATCGTGGCGCGTTTGCCGACGGGCTGCTTCCGCGCGCTGCAACGCTGGAAACATCGGCTATGAATCTGATCGGTCAGGCGCTGCTGGTTAGCGGCATTCAACTGTTGTTGTTCATGTTGATTCCCGCGTGGGTGTTGAGTCGCACCGCTTGGCGCGACATGGGGGAGGGGCTGTTTGCGTTTCTGGTGGCGGGGCTGTGTTCGGTTGCCATCCTGGGGCGGGTGGGCAACATCGGGATGGGGGGCGTGCCGGTGATTCTGGTCATCTGGCTGATTTTCTGGTTGGGGTGGGGGGGGTGGCGACGCTG
>CAZNGD010000150.1:4551-5637 GCA_964572295.1 uncultured Verrucomicrobiota bacterium | reverse complement strand
ACTCTTTCCCTACACGACGCTCTTCCGATCTCCTTGATGGAGGAGTACGATACAGGGAGGTCCGGCGAGTTTTGGAATACACCAGATGCATGGGGCCCGCCATGGGATTCGCGCAGTCCACCGGAAATGCGAACTTATATCGGCATTGAATTCGAGATTAATGCGGCTATACATTACGGATGGATTGAGGTGCAAGGCCATTGGTCATATCCTTCAGCGTTTGTTTGGGGTTGGGCCTATGAATCAACGCCTGGCATGCCTATTTCGGCTGGGGCTATCCCTGAACCATCTACGCTATCTCTTCTAGGTCTAGGGGTCATTGCCTTGCTTTACCAGAAGAAAGCTATGGCTAACAACCAACTGCACCCGACATCGCGCAAAATGCGCTGAAGGTGAGTCGAGACGTCCGCTAAAAAGTCATGAAAAATCCGATCGCTAAGACCAATGTTCGAATGGTGTCCACCACTGGTGAGGTCAAATCCATTCAAATTGAGATAGGCCATCCGTATTCGATCACGATAGACGAAGCGGCATGCCCGATTTCAATGTCAGGCTTATATCCGAGTATTCATGACATTCATGGAACAGATACGTTTCAAGCGTTGGCGTTAGCGATTGAATTTGTAAGGCTCACAATCAAAGAATGGGAAAAGCAAGGATATCGGTTTGAGTTTCCAGAAGGTGGTGAATTGCCATCTTGCTTTTGGTTTGAACAGAAGGAATAGAAACGCGAACCAGCGCCTCCACCGTACCGCTCACCCGCGACGGGTTCGCGTCCGGTGAGGCGTAACGTTCATATGGCTGAAGGAAAGTCAATGGGGCATAGTTCTTCTGTCTTCCATCTTCAAAGCTTCTTGGGATCGGGGGGTTGATGGGGGAAGGTAAAAGATCGGAACCGGGGAGGACTTCGGGGATTCAGGGTGAGCGGTTATCCCGCAGGCGGTTTATGCTCAAATGAGAGGGCTGAGTCCGCCGGAGGCCGCTCTTCGTGCCCCCCCCCCGCCCCCCCCCCCACCCCCCCCCCCCCCCCCCCCAAAAAAAAAAAACCCCCCCCCGACCCGGCGGGGTGGGCGGTTGTTGGGGCCC
>CAZNGD010000150.1:0-4541 GCA_964572295.1 uncultured Verrucomicrobiota bacterium | reverse complement strand
AACTGATTGACTTCGGAGCAAGCAAACAACTGAAAAATGCCAACGGCGACAGCCGCGCAGGGCGGTGTCGCCGTTGGATCGAGCCTGGGAGGTGTGCTCGGTTACGAGACGGCTTTTTTCAGGGCTTGGTCAATATCCGCCTGAATGTCCGCCAGGTCTTCAAGGCCGACCGACAGCCGAATGTAGTCCGCCGTTACTCCGGTGGCCTGCTGTTCTTCGGCGGTCAGTTGCTGGTGGGTCGTCGAGGCCGGATGAATCACCAGGGTCTTGGAATCGCCGATGTTGGCCAGGTGCGAGAGCATCTGCACGGAGTTGATGAACTTTTTGCCTGCTTCCAAACCGCCTTTGATCCCAAAACCCACCATCCCGCCAAATCCCTTCTTGAGATATTTGGCGGCCACGGCGTGGCTGGGGTCATCTTCCAAGCCGGGGTACGTCACCCAACTGACGGCGGGATGCTGTTTTAGCCAGCGGGCGACAGCCAGGGCGTTTTCGGAATGGCGTTGTTGACGCAGCGGCAGGGTTTCCAGGCCGAGCAAAAACTCGTGGGCGTTGAATGGGCTAAGGGCCGCGCCGGTATCACGGAGCAAGGTGACGCGGATTTTCAAGATGAACGCCACATTGCCCATGCCGGGCACGTTCCCCAACGCATCCCAGTACTTCAGGCCGTGATAGCTCGGATCCGGTTCCGTGAATTCCGGGAACTTGCCGTTGTCCCAACGGAACTTGCCGGAGTCCACAATGACACCGCCGACTGATGTGCCGTGGCCGCCAATATATTTGGTGGCCGAGGTGGCGATGATGTCCGCCCCGAAATCGAACGGCCGCACCAACCCCACACCGATGGTGTTATCCACCACCAGGGGAATCCCATTCTCATGCGCAATCTTGGCGAGCGCTTCAAAGTCGGGCACGTCCAGTTTGGGGTTGCCGATGGTTTCCAGATAGATGGCGCGGGTTTTGTCGGTGATGGCGCGGCGGAATGCTTCCGGGTCGCGCGAGTTCACGAACTTGGTCGTCCGGCCCAGCTTGGGGAACGTGTGGTGCAGCAACTGGTAGGTGCCGCCGTAGAGATTGTTGCCGGCGACAATTTCATCGCCGAGCCGGGTGATGGCCAGCAATGCGTACATGATGGCCGTTTGCCCGGAGGCCACGCCCAACGCGCCGGTGCCGCCTTCGATTGCCGCCACGCGCTGCTCGAACACGTCGGTGGTTGGATTCATCAAGCGGGTATAGATGTTGCCAAACTCCCGCAGCGCAAAAAGGTTGGCCGCGTGTTCCGTGCTTTTGAACACGTACGAGGTGGTTTGATAAATCGGCACCGCACGCGACCCGGTGGTGGGGTCCGCCTTCTGTCCCGCGTGCAACGATATGGTATGCAGTCCTTGGCTCATTTTATTCTCCTGTTTATTTAGATTCTGATCAGGACGGGATGCCGATTTCCTTGTATAATTTTGCAGCAGGTCCGTCCAGCTTGTGGATGCTTTTATTATCTCTATATTATCTATCGTCAGACTGGACTATCTTCCAGATTATCTGCTCTGTCAAGCGAAAGGCAAAAATATTTTTTGACATTTTTTTTATAAATAGTATTCCTATAGACATTAGCAACAAAGGAGCTTCATGAGCAATATCTATCAAGACAATTCGGAATCCATCGGCCACACCCCGTTGGTGCGTTTGAACAAAGTGGTCGCTGGTGCCCCAGCCACAGTTTTGGCCAAGGTGGAAGGACGCAATCCTTCTTATTCGGTGAAGTGCCGGATCGGCGCGGCCATGATCTGGGATGCCGAGAAGCGCGGCGTATTGAAGCCCGGCGTGGAAATCGTGGAGCCCACCAGCGGCAACACCGGCATCGCCCTGGCCTACGTGGCGGCGGCGCGCGGCTACAAACTGACGCTCACGATGCCCGAGACCATGAGTCTGGAACGTCGCCGGGTTTTGGCCGCATTGGGCGCCAACGTCATCCTCACCCCCGGCGCGGAGGGCATGAAGGGCGCCATTTCGCGCGCGGAGGCCATGGCCGCCGCGGATCCCCAGAAGTATTTTCTGCCGCAACAATTCAGCAACCCAGCCAATCCGGACATCCATGAACGCACCACGGCGGTGGAAATCTGGAAGGATACCGATGGCGGCATGGATGTGCTGGTTTCCGGCGTGGGGACCGGCGGCACGATTACCGGGGTGTCCCGCTACTTCAAAAAAACCAAGGGCAAGGCCATTTTGTCGGTTGCGGTTGAACCGAAAGAAAGCCCGGTCATTACGCAGCGGTTGGCCGGCCAGGAGCTGAAGCCGGGCCCGCATAAGATCCAGGGACTCGGCGCGGGGTTCATTCCGGGCACGTTGGACTTGGCGCTGGTGGATCGCGTGGAGCAAGTGGATGCCACCGAAGCGGTGGAGATGGCGCGGCGCCTGGCCAAGGAGGAAGGGATTCTTTCGGGCATTTCCAGCGGCGCGGCAGTCGTGGCGGCGGTTCGCTTGGCGAATGATCCAGCCTTGGCCGGTCAAACCATCGTGGTGATTCTCCCCGATGCCGGCGAGCGCTACCTGTCCACCATCCTGTTTGAAGGCATCGGCGCGTAGGCGCGCGCGGATTTAACCGCGCGCGGTCAGGGTGCCAGCGCCGCAAGGATCGGCTGCAAGTTGGTGGTCCAGTCCAAGTGATGCTGCACCCAGGCGCGTGCCGCGGTACAGGGCGCGGTGTATTCAGCGGGCGCGCGCTGTACGGCCGCCAGTTCCGTCGCCAAGGCGGCCGCAACATCGTGGCTCATGACGATGGAGCGGAACTGCGTCAGTTCAGCGAACCCCCGCAAGCCGGTGGACGTGCCAATGATCACTTTGCCGCTCGCCGCATATTCCGGGACCTTCAGACTGGAACCGCTGCCGCTGGCCAATGGAGCCACGGCCACATCCGCCAGCGCGAGCAATTCCTTCTTGGTGGTTTCCTCCACCGGCCCGGTGAACACCACATTGGCGCCGGGGGCGGGTCCGCCAAACGCCAGATATCCGGCCAGATGCATTCCGACGACCACAAAAAGCGCGGCAGGGTGACGGGGAGCCAGTTCGCTGACCATGACCGCAGCGGCCTCATAGTTCGGGCGGTGATCCGCTCCGATAAACAGCACCCCCGGCTGCGTCAAGCCAGCCCGGCGGCGATTCACCAATACCTGCTCCGGCGGATTAAACCAGGCATCGTTGACATCTATGCCATTGGGCACGCACTGCATTCGGTCCGCCGCCGCCGGCACGCGAGCTTGCGCGGCTTGCAGGTCTTCCGGCGTGGTAAAGCTGGCAACGGTGGCTTGCGCCAATAGCTCATCTTCGATGCCGACAATGCGCGCGATAAATTCCGGGTCCTGGCAACCAAAAGCGGTCGTGATGAAATCCCGGCTATTATCGTGCGCGTCGTAATATAAGGCTTGGGAGGGCTGACGGAATGCCGCCACCACCGGCCCCGCCCCCGGCGCCGTGCAAGCCCATGCGCTGGCCTCGTGGCTCACGGCGGCCAACACCCGCTGCAAATCCGGCAGCAAATGAATCCCATCCGCCACCTTGAGCAAACCGGCACCAGAAGCCGCGCTGAAGGAGGCCGCATTGAATTCCGGGGTCATGGGTGTCGTGATGAATTGAATGTCCGGCGCGAGTGACTGCCGTGCCGGCGGCAGGCCGGTTTTGCTCACCGCCACCAGGCAAACCTGATGGCGGGTCGCCAACGCCTGACAAACCCCCAGAACACGCTTGGCCCCGCCCGACTGGAACTGCCCCAGGCTGAAGGGCACAAAATAGACCAACGTCGGTTTGTTGCCTGCTTGGAGTTGGGCCCGCGCCGCCGCCAGGATCTGGCTCAGATCAGGTGCCGCCGGGAGGGGCTGCTGACGCCGGTTCAAGGCCTGGGCTCCACGCCGGATTTGCGCCTTCACATACGCCCGGATGCCAGGCCGTGAAGCCAGTCGCCCACCGGCATGCCAGCGGTGAAAAGCCGCGACGGCATCCGCATAATTATTCTGATCAAAATGGAAGTTCATCCTGACGACACATCAGCCGCCGGCCCTTCATGGCGACAGCGCTGACGACGACAACTGATGACAAAGCGCCGCGCGCCAAGCAAGACAATACCGGGCGGCACGCCCGGCTGCCCCGCCCGACCGCCATACCGGCTAGCGTTTAGAGACTTTGCGTTGCTTGTAGTGGGTGTGCAGGAGTTGGTGGGACTTCTTGCTCAGCGGCGCGCCGAGATAGTCGGCGTAGAGCTTCTGGATCATGGGATTTTCGTGCGAGCAGCGCTGCGCGCTCTTTTCGTCATCCCGGTAAATCCCGGCCGCCCGCTGGCGCCGGATTTTATCCGTCGCGCCATAGGGTTGGCCACCGCCGCCCACACACCCGCCCCGGCAGGCCATCACCTCGATGAAGTGATACGGCGTTTCCTGGCCGGCCGCGCGCGCGGCACGCACGCGGTCGAGCACCTTTTCGATATTGCCCATGCAATGGGCCACGGCCACCCGGACTTCCTTGCCCGCAATGTGCAACGTGGCCTCCTTGAC
>CAZNGD010000149.1:0-5638 GCA_964572295.1 uncultured Verrucomicrobiota bacterium | reverse complement strand
TATGCCCTGCATCAGGCCAAGCATCTGTTGAACCATTTCCGGCGCGGCTTCCTTCTGCTTCAGGAATTCCGGATCCTGTTCGAGTGGTGCCGTATCGCCGACCCATTGGCCCATGAACTGGAAGGTCAGGGCACCGGCGCGGGCGGGGTCATTTTGGGCTTCATCCTCTGTCGTGGAGATCGCGGGCGGTTCCGGGGCGGCCACCGGTGCGGGGGCGGATGCCGCGAGGGCATCGCCCTGACTGGCCGCGTGGAAGAAATTTTCGTTGGCATCCAGCCCGCAAAGCAGGTTGCGCGGCAGGAACAGAAACTGAACGCCCGCAAATCCCGCGCCAACCGGCACGCGCGTTCCGCTGGCGGTATCGGTGGCGACCAGCGCGCCATCCTTTTCTGCCGTATAGAGCACCTGCCCCAGTGCGATGCCGGCGGTGGCCTGTTCCCAAGCCGCAAAATCGCCGGTGCGTTCCCACGAGCCGTCCGCGGGATTGATGAGATGCAAGTTGCCGCTTTTTTCAATCGAGACCAAGCGGTTCCCCGCCGCAAAGAGCCGCGCGACGGCCGCAAAATCGGGTTCGCCGACCTGCCGCCAGGTGCCCGCCGCCGGGTCCGAGGCATAGAGCGTGCCGCTGTTTTCGACCGTGTACAGCGTATTGCCCAGCACGGCGCCAGCGACCGTGTTCGCCCAGCCGCCCGCGGGGCCGGAGCGCCGCCAGGTGCCATCCTGCGGCTGAATCAGATAGAGGCTGCCATCCTTTTCGATGGAGACCAAGGATTCGCCGATGCCAAACAAAAAGGCCGTGCCGGCGAAGTCCGCGTTACCCACCCGGCTCCAGGTGCCGCTGGCCGGGTCGGTGGCGTACAGGCTGCCAGCGGCTTCCACGGTATAGAGCGTGCCGTTCAACTCCGCGCCGGCAATCGTGCCGGCCCATCCGCCCGGCGAGCCCACGTTCTGCTTCACGAAATTGGCGGCCATTGCCGTGGTGGCGGCAATCGTCAGCATCCAGATGAACCAACCAGCATATCTTCTCATGGCATTTCTCCTGTGTGCGCCTGTCGGCGTATTATTTTCAAATGGGTCATTTCCAGTCGCACGCCGGGGGGAGGGGCCATCGCCAAAAAGTAGTCGTCTGCCGGAGCCGCCGGAATCGCCTTGCTCCGCCCATGGAAAAGATGCCCGCGCACGGATTGGAGTACGCCCCTTGCCGTCATGGCATCCCCGATGCCAGGTTGGGCGCTGGTGTTGTCAGCAACAGATGATCGTGCCCCCCCCGGTTCATTCCCCGCTAGAACGCCTCCGCATATTCTACTCGTGGTTTTATTGGCACCAGGCCATTCCACCACGAATCACTTCCCGCCGCAAGGGAAAAGCATGGCCGTTCGAGGCGGATTTTCAGGCACCCAGCGTTGCCGTCCGGGCTGTTGGCTTGGCGGCAGGCGGCTGTTCCTGTAGCCGGGCGCGTTGAGCTCGGGGCTGTTGGCTGTTGAGGATTTTGGCGTGGGAGCCCCGCCAAAATCCGCAAGAAATCCTCCGCTTGCAGTGCTGCGCACAGCGGACGGGAGAGAGGTCAGAGGTCAGAATTCGGGGAACAGCCATGCCTCGCGGAGCGCTCGGCGGGGGGGGGGCAAAAAACATCCGTCCCATCGGTCCCATTCGCCCTATTTTCTTCCCGCGCTCGGCGTGGGGCCATTGGCTCTGCTGCTGCTGGCTTTTTCCTGTTTTCCTGGGTTTCCTGTGTTCCTGCTTGGTTCGGCGGCTTTCGGCTCGGTGGCTCGGTGGCGCCGCCTCGCGGCGCAGTTACGCGGTTGTGGCGCGGCGCCGCGGGCGGCGCTTGGCGGTAAACTTGGGCAGAAACGGGGCGCGGAAGGCTGCGGCAAAGGTGTACACGTTGTCGAAGTCTTCGATTTTGTCTTCGTCGGTTTTGCCGAACAAGCCGGCTTCAATCAGCAGAAACACCATCTCGCCGAAGTCGCGGGTGGTGTGGATTCCCCAGTGTGCGAGAACAGTCAGGGCCATGGGCCCGAATTGCTGCAGGGCGTAGGTGCGCAGTCCCAAGGCCAGCTCCCGCCCGGTCACGTGACGGCGGGCCTTGTCCTTCTCTTCGATGGTCTTCACGGTGAACTGGAGGCCTTCGCTCAAAAACAGATAGGCATCCGGCGCATAGCGGGGGTCGCGCACGCAAATGCGGCCGACCAGTTCGGCAAAGGTGGGGCTTTTCATCGGCTCAATCGAGGGCGGCCTTGATCCGGTCGGCCAGCGCGGCCACCTCGGCGGGGTTGGCGTAGGTTTGGGCGGACCAGTTCCAATGGTGGCCATCGTGCCTGAAGCGGGGAATCACATGAAAATGAATATGCGGCACCACTTGGCCGGCGGCGGCGCCGTTGGCTTGGTGGATGTTGATTCCATCCGCGCCGAGGCCGACCTGCAGCGCGCGCGCCACGCGGCGCGTCACGGCGATGACCTTGGCGAGGGTGTCGTCCGGCGTTGGCCCGATGGTTTCGGTGTGCGCCTTCGGAATCACCAGCGCATGGCCTTTGACGATCGGGCCAATGTCCATGAAGGCGAGGACATGGTCATCCTCGTAGAGCTTGGTGGCGGGGATGTTACCGGCGACGATCCGGCAAAAAATACATTGGCTCATGGGTGGCGATGCTCCGCAGGCGGGGTGTAGGGTGTGGAACGGTCGCTGCGCAAGTGCAGCCAGCGCGCGCCAAGGCCCAGGGCAAACAGCAACAGCACGCCCAGCAAAAAACGCCGCTCGGCCAGGGTGAGGTCGAAACAGGCTTTCAGCGGGGAGACCCAAGCGCCCACGGTGTCCTTCCACGTCATGCGGCCAACCATATCATCCGCCCGCCCGCCAGAACGAGCAAAAAACGCGCGGGTTTGGGACTGGAAAAAGTGGCGCGGCGGTGATAAGGTGCGCCGCGATGTTATGCCAGAAATGTAAAGTGAATGAGGCCCAATTCCAGTTTACCAAAACGGAGGATGGCCAAGTCGTCAAACTCTCCCTCTGCGCGGAGTGTGCCGCGGCCTTGAAGTTGCCGCTGGCCGACAAGGCGGTGGACCTCTCCGGGATGATGGCCGAATTGAAGAATCAGTTGGACCAGTTGCAGGACACGCTGGCGGCGGACAGCCGCGCCGCCAGCCACCCGGCCTGTCCGTTGTGCGGCATGAAGCGCGCCGAAATCCTGAAAAAGGGGCGGCTGGGGTGCGACCGCTGCTACGAAGTATTCGGCGCCGAGATGGTGCCGGTGGTGGTCTCCCTGCAACGCGGCGACCAGCACGTGGGCAAGGTGCCCCAGCGTATTTCCGCGGGCTTGCGGCGGTCGGTGGAAACCGGCCGCATCCGCCGCGAGCTGGATAAGGCCATCGCGGCGGAACAATATGAAGTGGCGGCCCAACTGCGCGACCAGCTCCGGGCGTTGAGCGTCGGGATGGAGCCGTCATGAGCGAGTCGGCCGACTACACCGCCGCCCATGCCGTCGTGCTGAGCAGCCGGGTGCGCCTGGCGCGCAATCTGCGCGGCCTGCCATTCCCCGACCGCGCGCCCGGCGCCGTGCGCGCCGAAGTATGCCAGCGCGTCATGGCGGCCGCGCGGGAACGCCTGCCGGTGCAGGAGGCGCTGGCCGGCTCGCCGACGCTGCGCCGCCAACTGCTGTTCGAAGGCCATCTGATCAGCCGCCATTTGCTGGCCGAGCGGCCCGAATCCGCCATCTGCATGGATGCCCAGCGCCGTTGCACCGTGATGATCAACGAGGAAGACCACCTGCGCATCCAGGTGCTGCAGCCGGGCCTGGCTCTGGAAAAGGCCTGGCAGGTGGCCAATGAGCTGGATGACTTTTTGGAGCAAAAACTCGATTACGCATTTTCATCCGTTCTGGGTTATCTGACCACCTGCCCGACCAATGTCGGCACCGGGATGCGCGCCAGCGCCATGATGCACCTGCCCGCCTTGGTGCTGCTCAACGAAATGGAACCCATCGCCAACGGCCTGTCCAAAATCGGGCTGACGGTGCGCGGGCGTTGGGGTGAGGGCACCGCCGCCATCGGCCACATGTTCCAGGTGTCGAATCAGCGCACACTGGGGCTGACCGAGGAGCGGATCGTGGCCGATCTGGGCGAGATCGTGCGCGAGCTGGAAGGCCACGAGCTGCACGCGCGCGCGCGCCTCAAGCGGGAAAAACGCCTCTATGTGGAAGATGTGGCCGCGCGGGCCAAGGGCATTGTGACCTCCGCCCGCCTCATGACCGCGCAAGAGGCGCTGGAACGGCTGTCGGAATTGCGCTTGGGCATTCTGCTGGGCCTGGTGCGCGGGCTGGATGTACAATTGGTGGATGAGCTGTGGCTGGCGGTGCAACCCGCCCATTTGCAGGCGGCGGCGGGGCGCGCCATGTCGAGCGCCGAGCGGGATCAGGCGCGCGCCCGCCTGCTGCGTTCCATGCTCCGGGGCCGCGCCCCCAAACGCGCGCAAAAGGAAAAACCTCATGAATAACTTTACTCCCCGCGCGCAGCGCGTGTTGCAACTGGCCAAACAGGAAGCGGACCGCTTCAATCATGGCTATATTGGCACGGAGCACCTGTTGCTGGGCCTGATTGCCCTGGGCGAAGGACTCGCCGTCACCGTGTTGCGGCGGCTGGGCCTGGACCTCGATACCGCCCGCCTGGAAGTCGAAAAAGCGGTCGGCGTGGGCGCGGACATGAAAATCGTCGGCAATGTGCCCTATACGCCGCGCGTGAAAAAGGTGCTGGCGCTGGCGGGCACCGAAGCGCGGGCGATGAATATGGATTATGTCGGCACCGAACACATTTTGCTGGGCCTGCTGCGCGAGGCCGAAGGCGTGGCCGCGCGCGTGCTGACCAATCTGCACGTGGATATCGAACAAACCCGCGAGGCCGTCCTCAAGGAGCTGGACCCGAATTACGAAACGCCGCCCGCCACCGATGAAACACCCGGCGACGGCCCCCAGGCCGAGCTGGGTCCCGGCCCCGACCAACCCCGCGCCGCCAAAGAACCGAAAACCCCGGCCCTCTCCACCTTTGGCCGCGATTTAACCGCCCTTGCGCAAAAAGGCGCGTTGGACCCGGTGATTGGCCGCACCGACGAAATTGAGCGCGTCATGCGCATCCTGTGCCGCCGCACCAAAAACAATCCCGCGCTGCTGGGCGAGGCCGGCGTGGGCAAAACCGCCATCGCCGAGGGACTGGCCCAGGCCATCGTGAATGGCGAAGTGCCGGAACTCCTGTTCGGTAAGCGCGTCATCTCGCTGGATCTGGCGCTGATGGTGGCGGGCACCAAGTCCCGCGGTCAGTTTGAAGAACGCATCAAGGCGGTCATGGACGAAATCCGCCGGGTCAAAAATGTGATTCTGTTTGTGGATGAGCTGCATAGCCTCGTCGGGGCCGGCAGCGCCGAGGGCGCCATGGACGCGGCCAATATCCTCAAGCCCGCCCTCTCGCGCGGCGAATTACAGGTGGTCGGCGCCACCACCCTCAACGAATACCGCAAGTTCATCGAAAAGGATGCCGCGCTGGAACGGCGCTTCCAGAGCGTGCTGGTGCGGGAGCCGTCCATCGAGGAATCCATTGAAATCCTCAAGGGCCTGCGCGCCCGCTACGAGATCGGAAGAGCGTCGTGTAGGGA
>CAZNGD010000148.1:0-5644 GCA_964572295.1 uncultured Verrucomicrobiota bacterium | reverse complement strand
ATGAGGGTGTTACGGCCCACGTACACCCGCTCATGCAGAATGATCCCGGTGTTGCTGGCGCCTTTGGCATCCACAAGACAGTTGTCGTCCAGCACCACGCCATCGCCCAACACAATCTTGTGCGGATGGCGGATCGTCACATTCCGGCCAAACACCACCTTGCGGCCGCAGGATTTGAACAGCGCCGGATACAGCTTCATCCGCAGGAACAACCCCACCGCGCCGCCCAGCCCCCCCAGCAGCGTGAAGAGGATTTCGGCCCAGATCACCTTGCCCAGACTCATGTTGCCATACAGCAGCGTCCGGTATGCGCCCGCGGCGGACCCCTGCGTGACCTCCTTTACCTTGTATTCCGCGCCCGTGGTCATGGTCCGTTCTGATCAGCCATGCGGAAAATAGCGGCGGTGCCAGATGGCGATATTCATCAGGCCCCACAGCACGTGGTTGTGGTTATGCTGCAGGTTGAGATGTTCGGCAATCAACTGGTCCACAAAGGCCAAATCGAAGTCCTCGCGGATCAGCGGCGACTCATGCAGCAGGGTGGTCATGTAGTCCTTGAACTGGTTGCGCAGCAGATTCTTCACGGGCAGGCTATAGCCCTGTTTGCCGCGCCAAATGATTTCCTTGGGCAGGATGCCTTCGAGCGCCCGGCGGAAAATATATTTGGTGGTCAGGCCGCGCAGCTTGAAGTTCCCCGGCACCGTGCCCATGTATTCCACCAGCCGGTGGTCCAGCAGCGGCACGCGCAGCAGCAGCGAAGAGGCCAGACTCAACTTGTCGGCCTTCATCAACACCCCATCGGGCATCATGAAGCGCGTGTCGAGATAGGCGTAGCGATTCACCTTGTCGGCGGTGCCGCATTTGGCGCTGTGCTCCCGCACCCGCGCAAACGGATCAAACGGCACCTGCGCCTTGTAGGCGGCGTTGAAGAGCTGCTGCTCGAGGCGCGCATTCATGAAATACTGCCAACGCACGTGCTCGCCATCTTCGGGCAGCAGCGCGCCCTCCATGAACCGCTTGAACATATTGACCGGCCCTTTTTTCTCCGGCCGATCCTTGAGGTTGGCCGCCCACTTGCCGATCAGATTATGCCGCACCCAGCGCGGCAGTACATTCAGGAACCGGGCGATTTTGGCGGCTTTGTAGCGGTCATAGCCCACAAAGACCTCGTCGCCGCCTTCGCCGCTGATGCACACCGAGATATGCGCCTTGGCCTTCTCGCACAAAAACATCAGGGGCACGGCGGAGAGGTCGGTCATCGGCTCATCGAGATGCCAGATGGACTTCTCCAGCGCCGCTTCATCCATATCGTCAATGATCAGCACCTGGTGATCGGTGCCGAAATGGTCGGCCACGGTCTGGGCATAGTTCAGTTCGCTGAATGTTTTGTCCGGGAAGCCAAGGGTGAACGTCTTGACCTTGCCCGCGCTATGCTTGTGCATCATGGCCACCAGCGTGCTGGAGTCGAGGCCGCCCGACAAAAAGGCGCCCAGCGGCTTCGCGGAAACCAGTTGCTCGCGCACGGCCTCATCAATCAGCGCCCGGACGCGCTCCACCACCTCGCCCTCGCTGGGCGGCGTGGCCGGCACGGTCATGCGCAAATCCCAATATTCCTCCACGCGCAATTGACCATTTTCCAACGTGGCCCAATGACCGGCGGGCAGCTTGTGGATGTTCTCAAACGCGGTGTCCGGCGCCGGAATGAACTCAAAGCCCAAATAGGCGTAGAGCGCGGCATGGTTGACCCGCCGCGCGATTTGCGCGTCCTCCAGGATGCACTTGATCTCGGAACCGAATACCAGCCGGCCATCCTTGAAGTAGTAATAGAGCGGCTTGAGGCCCAGCCGGTCGCGCACCAGCCAGAGCCGCCGCCGGGCGGCATCCCACAGCGCGATGGCGAACGACCCCACCAGCTTGTGCACCATCTCCGGGCCCCATTCCTCATAGGCCTGCAGCAGGACGGTGGCGCTGCCGGCATCGGGTTGGAGGCGCCCCTTGGCCGCCAGCTCTTCGCGCACCTGCGCCAAGTTGTAGATTTCGCCGTCATAAATCAGGTGCCGTTGGCCGTCCGCGCTGGCCACCGGTTGATTGGCGGCTGCGGAAAGGTCCATCACGTCCAGCCGCCGATAGGCCAGCGTCATGTGTTCATCACACCAGACCCCCTCGTGGTCCGGCCCACGATAGGCCATGACCGCCGCCATCCGTTGCCCCAAGCCAAAATCCCGCCACGTGAACCCGCCAATGCCACTCATTACGATATTCCTCAAAATTGAGTTTTGCCCACACACTTTACCGAAAATACCGTCAACAGGGAAGCACGATCGCCAACTGTTTTTTTTCTGCTCGCCTCCGGCGTGGGGCTCGCGCACGATCTCTCCACCACTGGGAGGCCGGTATGAAGCGTGTAATCACCTGTTCCATGATGATGCTGTTGGCCATGGGCGGCGCGCGGGCGCAGGAGATGCGCACCTGGACCAGCGCCAGCGGGGCCACCATCGAGGCCGCCTGGGTCAGTCAGCAGGCCGATGTGGTCATCCTGCAAAAGGCCGATGGCGAGAAACTGCGCATCCGCCTCCAGCAGCTCAGCCCGGCGGACCAACGCTTTCTGGGGGAACGCCAAACCGCCGGCCTGACCCGGAAAGCCAACGCCGATGGCGAAGACGCCCCCATCCCGCCCGCGTTGCAGGAGCTGGTGGGCCGCAAGCTGGTCAACACCAAGGGACAGCGCGTTTCGCCCGCCACGTTGACCGGCAAAAGGATCGGGCTATATTTCTCCGCCTCTTGGTGCCCGCCCTGTCATGCCTTCACTCCCGTGCTGGTCAAGGCCTACAACGAAATGCAGGCCGCTGGCAAACCGTTCGAGGTCGTGCTGATTTGTCTGGACCGTAACGAGGCCGACATGCGCCGCTATATGGACGAATTCAAGATGCCCTGGCTGGCCATTCCCTTCGGCGACAAGGTCGGCAACGTGCTCCAAACCAAGTGCCAGGTGAACGGCATCCCCGCCCTGATTATTGTGGACGATTCCGGCCAAACGATTACGGCGGACGGACGGAGCCACATCACGGCCCACGGCGCGGGCGCTTTCGATTCCTGGTGACGCCCCCCCCCCCGGCCCGCGCAATTTCCCCCTTTTGCCGAACCCGCGCCTGCGGTATTCTGCCCGCATGTTGACACTCTTGAGAGTGAAAAACCTGGCCTTGGTGGAAGAAGCCGCCGTGGCCTTTGAACCGGGGTTGAACATCATCACCGGTGAAACCGGCGCCGGCAAATCCATTCTCATCGGCGCGCTCTATCTGCTGTTGGGCGAACGCGCCGACACCTCCGCCATCCGCGCTGGCGAAACCCAGTGCCTCGTGGAAGCCACGTTTCAGCTCGCCGCGCCACAAGCCATCAACGACATCCTGACGGAAGCCGGGCTGGACCCGTGCGACCACGGCCTGCTCATTTTGCGGCGCATCGTCAAGGCCGCAGGCGGCGGACAGGCCTTCGTGAACGACACCCCCGTCACGCTGCCCCTGCTCAAACGCTTGGGCGCGCTATTGGTGGACCTGCACGGCCCGCACGATCATCAATCGCTTTTCCATCCCGCCAGCCAACTGGAGATTCTCGACAACTTTGCGCGGGCGGATGCGGCGCGCGAGGCCTATGCCGCCGCCTTTGCGCGCCGTCAGGCGCTCCTGACCCGCCGCGCCGAGCTGGCCGGAGACAGCGGCGACTTGGACGCGCAAATCGCGTTCTACGCCCACCAAGTGCGCGAAATCGAAGAAGCGGAACTGGTGGAGGGCGAGGAAGACGACGTGCGCGCCGAGCAACAAACCGCCGGCCATGCGCAGCGTATTTTGGAATTGGGCCAGCTCGTGGTGCAGGCCATCAGCGAAGATGAAAACTCCGCGCTGGCCATTCTGGCGCCCGCGCGCAAGGCGTTGGACGAGCTGGCGCGGCTGCTGCCCGCCGCCGGGGATTGGCTGACCGAGTTTCGCGGCCAAACCGATGCCCTCGCCGCGCTCAGTGGCGTGATGCAAGGCGAGTTGAGCCAGGTATCCGCCGATCCCGCGCGGCTGGAGTGGCTCGATCAACGGCTCGCCACCCATGCCAGACTCAAGCGTAAATACGGCCCGGGCCTCGCCGAGATTCTGCAAACCCTCGCCACCGCCCAAACCCGCCTGCAGGACTTGCAAACGCGCGACCAGCAAAAAGCCGATGTCGAAAAAGAATGCCAAGCCGTCGAGAAAGAGTTGCAGACGTTGGGGCGCGCCCTGCGCAAACACCGCGTGGCCGCCGCCGAAAAACTGGCCCCCGCCATTACCGCCGAACTGCGCGCCTTGGGTTTTGCGCATGGCGTATTCGCCATGGAGCTAACCCCCAGCGAAACCCCGCTGGCCTCCGGCCTCGATAAGCTGGAGTTTGCCTTTGCCCCCAACATCGGCGAACCCATGCGCCCGCTGCGTGCGATTGCCTCGTCGGGCGAAATTTCGCGGGTGATGCTGGGCATCAAGGTCGTGTTGGCCGCCGCCGATCGCATCCCCCTGCTGGTGTTCGATGAAATTGACGCCAATGTCGGCGGCGAAACCGCGCGCGCCGTCGGGCATAAACTGGCCCAAGCCGCCAGCTGCCGGCAGGTCATCGCCATTACGCACCTGCCCACGGTAGCCGCCTGCGGCGCGCACCATCACGCCGTGCGCAAGGAAGTCCAAGCCGGCCGCACCCATACGCACGTGGTGGCGCTGGACCACGCCGCGCGGATTGAAGAACTCGCCCGGATGCTCGGCGGCCGCGAATCCACCAGCGTCACCCTCCGCCACGCCGCCGAACTCCTTGCCTCTCCAACACCAACATGAGACTATCCCTGCCATACCCCCAGGACCCGGCAACGCCATGAAAACAACACTCTTCATCCCCACCCGCAATGAAATCGAAGCCATGCAGGTCATCATGCCGCAAATTGACCGCTCGTGGGTGGATCAGATTCTGGTGGTGGACTATTCCACCGATGGCACCGCCGACTACGCCCGATCACAAGGCTACGAAGTCATTGAACAAAAGGGCAAGGGCCTGCGCTGGGCCTTCATCGAGGCCTTCCCGCACGTGCGTGGCGATGTGGTCATCACCTTCAGTCCCGATGGCAACTCGCCCGTCCGCTCCATTCCCCTGCTCATTGAAGAAATGAAAAAGGGGTACGACATGGTGATTGCCTCGCGCTACCTGCCCCCTGCCAAAAGCGCCGATGACGACCTCATGACCGGCTTTGGCAACTGGCTGTTCACCCACACCATCAATTTGCTCCACGGCCACTCCTGGCACCGCCCCTATACCGATGCCATGGTCATGTACCGGGCCTATCGCACCCAGTTGTTCTACGAACTGGACCTGCACAAGGAAGAAAGCTACGCCCCGGAAAAATGGTTTGGCACCGTCTTGGGCATTGAGCCGTTGCTCTCCATCCGCGCGGCCAAGCGCAAAGTCAAGATTGGCGAAATCCCCGAAGACGAGCCCCTGCGCATCGGCGGCGAACGCAAGCTCCAACCCTTCCGCTGGGGTGGCGCCTACATGACTCAAGTCTGGCGCGAACTCTGGTTCTGGAAATAATGTTCCACCTCCTGTAGATCTGCGGGCTCAACGAGCCCGGCTACAGAAACAGCCG
>CAZNGD010000147.1:0-5706 GCA_964572295.1 uncultured Verrucomicrobiota bacterium | reverse complement strand
CATCATGAGCGGCCAGCAAATCCCGATCCGCACGGGCGACACCACCAGCGGCGGCACCATTCAGTCGGACTACGAATACAAGAACGTCGGCATTCAGTTGAAGGTCAAGCCGCGGATCAATCCTTCGCGCTACGTCACGCTGGAAATCACCCAAAACGCCGACACGCTGGGCGACAGCGTGGATGTCGGCAACAACGGCAAGATGCAGGCCATCAACAAGCGCGAAATCACCGCCTCGATTTCCGTGCCGAGCCGTTCGACCATCGTGCTCGGGGGGCTGGTGCAAACCGACTACCAAAACGCCAACACCCGCGTGCCGCTGCTGGGGAGCATTCCGCTGCTGGGCGCGCTGTTCCGTAGCGAAGACACCACGCGCCACCGCACCGAGCTGCTGGTGCTGATCACGCCCTACGTGCTGATGACCCCCGCCGAAGCCCGCGCGGAAACCGAGCGCCTGCACGGCGCGTCGAATGTCGCCGCCGAGGATTGGTACCGCGGCTGGTCGGATAGCGCGCTCGCGCCGTTCTCGCCGCAACGCCTCCAGGAAATGCAACAGGAGGAGAACCGGCAGGCGCGCGCCCGGCTGACCACCACCGGCGAAAAGGCGCCCCCCGTGGCCCTGATCGAACCCGCGCGGAGCATGCCCAAGCCGACACCCGATGCCCAAGACCCCGCCACATTTGGCCGCGAAGTCGAACGCGCCATGAGCGCCCTGGCCGAACAGCGGGAACTGCCCAGCGCCGTGACCACGGCGGAGGATACGCCGCTGCCCGCGCCGGAAGAACCCGCCGCCGCGCCCTATGTGTTTGATCCCGCCGTGCCGGCGGAGCCGACCACCCGGCCTCCGCCAGCGGTCGAAAAACCCGCCCGCAAACCGCGGCCATCCCCAACGGGCCGCCGCGTGAAAAAGGCGGAAGAAAAACCCTCCATGCATCCTGCGCCCCAAACCCCCAACGGAGATACGCCATGAACGAACAACCCGTCCCCACCAACGGCGCCGCGGAAATCCAGGAAGGCGACATCCTCTTTGATTGCCCCCACTGCGGCAAACAAATGGCCATTGAGGCCGCCGGCGCGGGCCTCATGGTGCCCTGCGCCGATTGCGGCCGCCAGGTTCAGGTGCCCATCCCCGACGCCGCCACGCCGGCCGCGCCGGTGACCGCGCCGCGCGTCATCAACGGCTCGGATGACCCGCAGGTTTTAATTGAGCAGTTGGATGCCGCGCTGGCCATGGCCAATCAACAGAACGACCGCCTGATTGCCGAAAAGGAAGCGCTGCAGGAACGCCGCGCCTTTCTGGAGCAGGTGCGCGTGAACAACGCCACGCGCCTCGAACAGGCCGCCCGCGAATTGGAAAGCATCCAGGACGCGCTGGACCGGACCATGGCGCTGCTGGCGGAAATCCGCACGGAGAAACCCGTCTAGGGCGCGCAATGGCCGGACCGGCATCCAGCCGCCTTGGCGCCTTGCTTGAGGCCACCGGGCTGTTCACCCCCGAGCAAATCGAAGAGCTCGTGGGGCGGCAGCGCGAGGACGAAGGCGTCCTGACCGCCACCGTCGTGGCCCGCGAGTTCGCGCGCGAGGATGCCTTCCTCACCGCGCTGGCCAAGGCCATGGAGATCCCCTTTGTCCGTGTGGGCGACAAACCCATCCCCGGCGAAATCCTGGAAAAAATTCCGACCAAGGCCGTCTTCCAATCCAACGTCATTCCGGTGGGCATTGAAAATGGCGTACTGCGCGTGGCCACCAGCGAGCCCTTCCGTCCCGGCCTGGCCGATGCCCTGCGCCTCGCCGCCGGGATGCGCATCAAGTTCGCCCTCAGCCCCACCACCGACATCGAAAAGGCCACCAAAAAGTTTTACGGCGTCGGCGCGGACACCCTCGACCGGCTCATGGCCGACAACCAGTTGGACCTCGATGCCGACTCCGGCCCCGCCATCGGCGACCTGAGCAATCTGGATCAGGATGCCAGCGTCGTGAAGTTCGTCAACCAGGTCATTTGGGAATGCCACCACGACCGCGGCACGGATATCCACATCGAGCCGATGGAAACCGACCTGCGCATTCGCTACCGCATTGACGGCGTGCTGCATCCCACCCCGTTGCCGCCGCAAATGAAGCGCTTTCAGTCCGCCATCATCAGCCGCATCAAGGTCATGGCCGGCATGGATATTGCCGAAAAACGCCTGCCGCAGGATGGCCGCATCAGCTTGCGCATCAAGGGCGAGGAAATAGACGTGCGCGTCTCCACCATGCCCACCGTCTATGGCGAAAGCGTCAGCCTGCGTTTGCTCATGCGCTCCAGCGGCATGTTCGGCATGGATAAACTCGGCCTCTTCCCGGACGATGCCGCCATCCTCCACACCCTCATCCGCCGCCCGCACGGCATTTTGCTCGTCACCGGCCCCACCGGTTCGGGCAAATCCACCAGCCTTTACGCATGGCTGCACACCATCAACTCCGTGGACAAGCGCATCCTGACGGTGGAAGACCCCATCGAATACGAAATGGCCGGCATCAACCAAATCCAGATGAAGCCGGAAATCGGCCTGACGTTCGCCGTCGGCCTGCGCCACATTTTGCGCCAGGACCCGGATGTCATCATGGTGGGGGAAATCCGCGACCAGGAAACCGCCGATATCGCCATCCGCGCCGCGCTCACCGGCCACTTGGTTTTCAGCACCCTGCACACCAACGATGCCGCCGGTGGCATCACGCGCCTGGTGGACATGGGCATTGAGCCGTTTCTCGTTTCCAGCTCGCTCGAAGCCCTCGTGGCGCAGCGCCTCGTCCGCCGCCTCTGCCCCGTCTGCAAACGCCCGTGGACGGTGGATGTGCCATTCCTCGAAAGCCTGGGCTTCCCGATTTCCAAGCTGCTCACCGGCACCATTCACGAGCCGGTGGGCTGCGAAGAATGCCGTGGCACCGGCTACGCCGGCCGCACCGGCATCTACGAAATCCTCGTCATGAACGATGCCATTCGCCAGATGATTGTCGAGCGCCGCGGCGCCACGGAAATCAAACAATACGCGCTGGAAAACAACATGCACACGCTGCGCATGGATGGCTGGCGCAAAGTGCTCGATGGCCGCACCACGCTGGAGGAAGTCATCCGGGTCACCTCGGAGGACGAAGTTTAGCAGGCGCCAGCCGCCCGCGCGCGAGAAGCCATGGCCAAGTTTCGCTACATCGCCAAGACCCGCGCCGGCGAGCGCCAGGAAGGGGTGCTGGAAGCCGCCGACCGCCGCACGCTGTTGGCGCAACTCGGCCGCGCGGGCCTCGTGCCCATCTCCGTGCAGGATGTCCAACCCGCCGCCGCCGCGCCCGCCGCGCCCGCCCCCACCCCCGCCCCGCCGGCGCCGGCCGCCACCAAGCCGCGCCTGCTGGGCCGCAAGGAAAAACCCCGCCGGGGCTGGCGCTACGAAAAAAGCATCCGCTCCCGCGTGCGGCTGAAACTGTCCGAGCTGCTGCTCTTCACCCACGAACTCTCCGACCTGCTCGCCTCCGGCATGACCCTGGGCGCCGCGCTGCACGCGCTGGTCCAGCGCAAAACCGGCAAGGCGCAGGATGCCATCGTCACCGACCTGCGCGACGAAATCGTCTCCGGCTCCAGCCTTTCCGCCGCGCTCGCCCGCTGGCCGGACAGCTTCCCCACGCTCTACGTCAGCATGGTCAAGGCCGGCGAAGCCAGCGGCCAGTTGCCCAGCGTCCTGGAGCGGTTGGTGCGGCACTTTGAACGCGCGCAAGCCGCCCGCGAAAAAGTCACCATGGCCCTCGTCTATCCGCTCATCGTCACCCTCGTCGGCATCGGCGCGATGATCTTCATGATGACGTTTGTCATTCCGCGATTTTCCGCGATGTTCGCCGAACTCGGCGGCACCCTGCCGCTGCCCACCCGCATCCTGATTGGCCTGAGCGACGGCCTCATCCGTTACGGCTGGGCGCTGGCGCTGGCCATTGTGATTGGCAGCGCGGCCCTGCGCCGCGCGCTGCGCACCCCCGCCGGCCGCGAAACCAAGGACCGCCTCATGCTGCGCCTGCCGGTGGCCGGCAACATCATTCGCGCCAACGCCTTCGCCAACTTCGCGCACGCGCTCGGCACGCTGCTGGCCAACGGCGTGCAGGTGTTGCAAGCCCTCTCCATCGTGGAAAACACCGTGGGCAACACCATCATCGCGCAGGCCATCCGCGAGGCCCGCGACCGCGTATCCGACGGCTCCACCATTTCGCGTCCGCTGGCGCAGGACGGCGTCTTTCCCCGCCTGCTCACCGACATGCTCGCCATCGGCGAAGAATCCGGCGACATGACCGGCGCGCTCGAACACATCGGCCGCCGCTACGACAACGAGCTCGACCGCGCCGTCAAACTCTTCACCACCATCCTCGAACCGGTCATGATGCTGCTGATTGCCGTCGGCGTCGGCTTTGTCGCCATCAGCATGCTGATGGCCGTCTTCGAGCTGACCAGCGGCCTCAACACTTGAGCCCCCGCCGATGACCCTGTTCGACACGCACGCGCATTTCGATACGTTCGCCGCCGAGGGCCGGGTGGATTCCGTGCTCGCCCGCGCGCGCGAAGCTGGCGTCGCCCGCATGTGCGCGGTCGGCAGTTCGGATGCCGCGAACGAGCTGGTTGTGCGCCTCGCGCGGGAGCATCCCGAACAGCTCGTGGCGGCCGTGGGCTACGACCGCGACCAAGTCGCCGCGCCGCGCGACCCGGCGCGCCTTGCCGCGCTGGCCACCGCCCCCGGCGTGGTGGCCATCGGCGAAGTCGGCCTCGACTATTATTACTCCGCCGAGACCGCGCCCGCCCAACGCGACCTTTTCGGCGCGATGCTCGCGGGGGCGGCGGCCCTCCGCAAGCCGGTCATCGTTCATAGCCGCGATGCCGACGACGACACCATCGCCATGCTTGGCGAGTTTTCCACAGTGTGGAAAAAACTGTTCCACACTGTGGAAAAAAAGGCGGCAACTTTTCCACACTGTGGAAAAAACGGGCCTGATTTTTCCACACCGTGGAAAACTTTTTTCCACAGTGTGGAAAACCAGCCGCCGGCCGCGCCCGCGGCGTTGCCGCCGCCCCCCGGCGTGCTGCATTGTTTCACGGGCGATGCGGCCTTTGCCGCCGAATTGGTGGCGCTGGGGTTCCTGATCAGTTTTAGCGGCATTGTCAGCTTCAACAATGCGGCGCCGCTGCGCGAGGTGGCCCGTCAGATCCCCGCCGACCACCTGCTGGTGGAAACGGATTGTCCGTATTTGACACCCCAGCCCTTTCGCGGGAAAGTGAACGAACCGGCGTATGTCGCGCGCGTGGCGGACGTGGTGGCCACGGCGCGCGGCGTGTCCGCGGCGGCGGTGGCGGAGCTGACCTGGGCCAACGCCTGCCGCCTCTTTCAGATGGAAGGTTGACCATGAACGAAAATAGACAACGGTGCGCCATCGGCGTGGACTTTGGCGGGACGTTTGTGAAGATGGCCCGCGTGGATGAGCATGGCGTGATCGGCGCGCGGGCGAGTTTCGCCACCGCCGGGCTGGCGGGGGTGGATGGGTGGCTGGATGAAGTGGCGCGCCATGTGGCGGCGCTGCTGGCGGACCTGCCGGCCGATGTGGAGTGGCAGGGCATCGGCGTGGGCGTGCCGGGTTTTGTGGATTACGCGCGCGGGTTTGTGTACAACCTGACCAACGTGCCGGGGTGGTCGGCGGTGC
>CAZNGD010000146.1:0-5711 GCA_964572295.1 uncultured Verrucomicrobiota bacterium | reverse complement strand
GATTCGCTGAAGGAGGTCGGCTCCAATCCGTTCCCGTATGCGCTGGTGTCGGTGATGCTGGCGGCAAGCGTCGGCCTCTATGCGGTGTCGCGCTGGCTGTTCGGCGGCAAAAGCTACGCCATGCAAAGCAAGGCCAGCACGCAGTCCGCCGTGCGCCGCCTGACGGGCGGACGCGCGCTGTTGGCGGCGCTGCCGTTTTTGATTGTGACCAGCCTCGCGCTGCTGCCGCATTTGGGCGTGATTCTGACCAGCTTCGCGGCGCCGGGCACGTGGTATCAAACGGTTCTGCCGGGCACGTGGTCGGGTGCCAACTACATGGCGGCGCTGGGGCACGACATGACGGTCAGCAGCATCCGCAACAGCCTGCTGTTTTCGTCGGTGGCGGTCAGCCTGGACATCGTGGCCGGCATTGCCATCGCGTTTGTGGTGGTGCGTTCCAACCTGCGGCTGCGCGGCGTGCTGGATGCGCTGGCGATGGTGCCGCTGGCCGTGCCGGGGCTGGTGATGGCCTTTGGGTTCATGTCGGTGAGTTCCTCGCTCGCCAACTGGAAGAGCATGGCTGAGTATGACTGGTGGCTGAGGCTGGTGGATGTGCGCACCAATCCTACGCTCTTTTTGGTGCTGGCCTATTCCGTGCGCCGGTTGCCCTACATGGTGCGCAGCGCGGTGGCCGGCTTGCAGCAGACCAGCGTGACCTTTGAAGAAGCCGCCTGGAATCTGGGCGCCTCGCCAGCCGTCACCCTGCGGCGCATAACGCTGCCGCTCATTTTGGCGAACCTCATTGCCGGGGCGCTGCTGACCTTTGCCTTCAGCATGTTGGAAGTCAGCGACAGTCTCATGCTCGCGCAACAGGCCGACTATATGCCCATTACCAAGGCCATCTTTGAGCTGTTCCAACTGCTCGGCACCGGGAAATATGTGGCCGCCGCGCTGGGGGTGTGGGCCATGGCCTTTTTGACGGCCACCCTGGTGGCGAGCAGTTTGCTGCTGGGCAAGAAACTTGGCGCGGTGTTCCGGGTGTAGGCCCGGGGCATCAGGTTTCGCCGGTGACTTCCTGCAGCACGTCTTCGAGCGTAATCAGGCCGATCACCTCGTAGCGGTCATCCGTCACGAGGAATAGCGGCAGTTTGGTGACCCGCATGCGCGGCAGCAAATGATCCACGGGCAGATACGCGGCGACCAGTTGTGGCGGGCGCATATAGTGCGCAGCGGTTTTGCCGGCAGGGGCATCATCGGCCAAAATGTCGAAAATGTGCACCACGCCGACAAATGTTTTTTGCGCGGCATCATACACCGGCAGGCGGTTGAACTCCCGTTGCCGGGCAATCGCCAGCACTTCCGCCGGAGTGGCGGTGGCGGGCGCCACGACCATTTTGTCACGCGGGGTCATGATTTGCGCGCAGGTTTTGTGGGTCAGCTCAAACACGCCATGAATCATTTGGGATTCGTGGCGGGTGAGTACGCCGGATTGAACGCCTTCGCGCGTCAGGTGCAGGAGTTCCTCGCGGGTGACCAGCAGCTTGCCGCCCACGCTCTGGCCCGCGCGGCGCGGCAAAATCACCCGAATGGCGCCATTGACCAGATAGCTGGCCAGGCGCAGGACGATGGCCGTCCAGCGCAACAGCCGGGCAAAGGGCAGGGTCCGGCGGGCCGGGGCGGCTTGGAACCATGCTTTCGGGATGTATTCGCAGAATACCAGGGTCACCAGCACCAGGAGCACGCCCGCCACCGTGGTGCCGATGGCCCCCCCCAGTTGGCGGCCCAATGCCGCCGCGATGACCGCGCTGATGACGTGCAGCAGATTGGTGCCGATGAGGGTCGTGCCCAGCAGCAGGTCGGGATGCGTCAAAAAATGACGGATGATTTTGGCGCCGGGAATCTGGCGGCGCACCAAATGCTGCAAGCGCAGCCGGTTCATGGCAATGACGCCGGTTTCGATGCCCGCAAAGAAGGCGCTCCCCAACAGGCAGCCGAGCAAAAGGAAAATCAGTAGCGAGGTCATGGGCGGGCCTCGTGGGTGACATCCAATTTTTCGATGTGGGCGAGGGCCACCCGCAGTCGGATGGTTTGCATGACGCGCACGCGCACGCCTTGCGCTTCGACCACGTCGTCCTGCTTGGGCACATTGCCCAGGTGCTCGGTGATCCAGCCCGCCAGCCGGTCGGCATTATCAGCTTCCAAGTTCAGGCGCAGCTTGCGATTGAGTTCCTCCAGCGAGATGTTGGCATCCACCAGCCAGGCGTGCGGCCCGGCCGACTGGAAGATCGGGCTGGGCTTGGAAAGCTCGTTATAGATGTCGCCGGTGATTTCCTCCAGAATATCGCCGCGGGTCACCAGCCCGGCCACGCCGCCATATTCGTCCACCACAATCGCGATGCGGATTTTGTCCTTTTGAAAACGGACCAGCAGGCGATTGAGCTGAATGCTTTCCGGGACAAACGCGGGCGGCAGCGTCGCCGCCGCGATGGAGTGGGCGGGATCGAGCAGATATTTGCGCACATCGAGAAACCCGGCAATCTCGTCAAATTGTCCGTGGTAGAGAATCATGAAGTTTCGGCGCGCCTTGCGCACGGCGGCAACAGGTTCCACATCGGAGTCATCCAGATCGAGGCCGATGAAATCCACGCGGGGGGTCATTACATCGGCGGCGCGCAGGTCCTCCAGGTCCACGATGGCCTTGATCATGGCCAGTTCGTCGGCGTTGAGAATGCCTTCCTCGCGGGAGATATCGAGGACGGTTTCAAACTCCTCTTCGGAGAGGGTTTTGCCGTGCGGACGGAAGAGCGCGGCGAGGCGCTGGCTGCCCAGGTCCAGCCCCCGGCGCAAAGGAGCCAGCACCACTTCGCACACTTGAATCAGCGGCCCGTAGAGACGCACCAGAAAGGCGGTGTGGAGCAGGCCGATGTTTTTGGGGCCGACCTCGCCAAAGAAAATCAGCAGGATGGCCACCGCCGTGATGGCGACGGCCTCGGCATAGGCGGGGAACCAGCGCGCGGCCAGCACATAGCCCACGTTGGCGATGGCCACATTGACCAGGGTATTGCCGATCAGCAGGGTGGAGAGCAGGCGCGTGGGATTCGCCAAAATGGCGCGGAGGCGTTCGCCGGTGGCCGGGCGTTCCTTGCTCAGCCGCCGCAACTGGATTGGATCAATGGAAAAGTAGGCCGTTTCCGCGCTGGAAAAAAACGCGGAGCACGCCAACAACCCCAAAAAGAGAGCAACCAACAGCAACGTCATCGGCGCCCGTTTGGCTGTCGCAGTGCGAAGGATATGTATGCAGGTTTCACTTTCCGCAATCCGAAACTATGCGTATAGTACGGGGCCATGGTGAAAATATCCATCACAACTTCCCGGCGCACGGAATGCGTGCCGGTGACCCGTCCCATTCAGGCCGCGCTGGATTTGCTGCCGCCGTGGGATGGCCTGCTCAATGTCCATTCGCCGCACACCACCGCCGGGGTGACCATCAACGAACAGGCGGACCCCGACGTGGCCGCCGATATGGAGCAGGCGCTGGCCAAGCTGATCCCGTGGCGGGACCACTACGCGCATGCCGAGGGCAATTCCGCCGCGCACATTCAGACGGCCCTGATCGGCACGGCCGTGACGGTCCCGGTGCGCCAAGGGCGGCTCGCCATGGGCACCTGGCAAGGCATCTTTTTGTGCGAGTTTGATGGCCCGCGCACGCGGGAGTTATGGTTGACACCCATCCGGGAGGCCACATGAAGCCGGTGATGCCCAAATCATGGCCGCGCAGTTGGGCCTGGGGGGCGCTGGGGTTGGCGCTGGGGTTGGCTGGCTGCAGCCAGGCCACGCCGCAAAAAGAATATGAGGCGGGGGTGGCCGCATTGCGGGCCGGGCGGCTGACGCAGGGCAAGGAGCAGTTGGAATCGGCGGTGGAGCGCGAGCCGACCGGGTCTTTTGCCGCGCAGGCGCAAAACTGGCTGGGTCTGGTCAACTGGGAGCTGGGCCGGACGGCCGAGGCCATGAGCAACTTTGAGGCTGCATCCAAACTGAATCCGGCTGCATTTGATCCGGTGCACAACATGGGCGTGCTGGCGCTGGAGTTGGGGGACCCGCAGCGGGGCATTGCGCTGTTGCGGCGCGCGGCGGATCTGGATGCGCGGGATATCCGCGCCCTGCTGGCCATTGGCGAATGGACCACGCGGAATGGCCGCTGGGATTTGGCCAAGCGAATGTATTTTGAAGTGCAGCGGCGCGAGCCGCAAACGGCGGCGGCGGCGACCGGGCTGGGGCGCATTGCCTTGCTGGAAGGCCAGTCGGCGCAGGCGGAGACCTTCTTCATGCAGGCGCTGGAAATGAGCAAGGATTATCCGCCGGCCCTGTACAACCTCGGCGTGCTGTATGCCCAATCGTACGGACACGGCGAGCAGGCGGGCGAGTATTTCCGGCAATATCTGAAGGTGGCGGCGCAAGGCCCGCGCGCGGCGGCGGCCTCGGCGCGCATCGGCGGGGAAGCCATCGGGCAGGAGTCCTTCAAGGTCCATGCCGCCGCGCCACAACCCAAATCCGCAGCGGCGATCATGTGGGCGCAGGCGCGCGAAACACTCGCTTCGGGCGACAAGGAAGAGGCGTATATCCAGGTGTTGCGCGCGCTGGAAACGGCGCGCGAGGGCGGCGACATGGCCCAAACCGGCGAAATCCTCAAGCGCGCGCTGGAGGTGTTTGGCGACCGCGCCATGGTGCAGCTCGAAGCGGGGGAATATCGGTTGCGCCTGAATCAACCGGCGGAAGCGCAGGCCGCCATGTTGAAGGCGCAGGCGCTGGAGCCGGATAATCCGATGGTGCTGTTTGTGCTGGCGCGGACTTCGCTGGCGGCCGAGGAGTATGACACTGCGGTGATATCGTTGCGCAAACTGGTGCAGTTGGAACCGGGCAATGCCGACGCGCTCTGGACGCTGGCGGATGTGTATGGCGACAAGCTCGGCATGATCAGCAAGGGCACGGCGGTCTGCCGCGATTTTGAGCGGCTGTTCCCGGCGGATCCGCGGGTGGGGGAGATTCCCGCGCGCATCAAGGCCATGGAGGACGCCGCGGCGCACTAAACGCGGCACGGCAGCAGGCAGGGAGTAGCGGCATGAAGAAAACAAACGCAGCCACCACAATGGCCACCATCCCGATGCAGCACGTGGGGCCGATTCAACTGGCGGGCCCCGAAGTGGTCGGCGACTTCATGGTGCCGCTGGCGACTTATGAATTGCCCCTGTGGCCGTCCGTCAACCGGGGGGCGCGCGTCACGGCCCGGGCGAACGGCATTCAGGCGGTTATTCTGGATGAGCGCATGACCCGGTCGGTCCTGGTGGTCGCGCCGGACGTGGTGGCCGCGCAGCAGGTGGTGGCGTTTGTGCGCGAATCGCGTGCGGACCTCGCCACCGTGGCGGCGGGCACCAGCCGCTTCGTCAAGCTGGTGGACATCCATTTTGAGGTGGTTGGTCATTTGGTGTACATTCGGTTTGAATTCACCACGGGCGATGCGGCGGGGCACAACATGACAACCCGCGCGGCGGATGCCTTGCTGGCCTGGATTCTGGAACGCCAGCCCACCTGCCAATATGGTTCCATCTCCGGCAACTATTGTTGCGATAAAAAGCCGTCCGCCGTGAATGGCATTCTGGGCCGGGGAAAATACACGGTCGCCGAAGTATGCCTGTCGGCGCGCCTGGTCGAGCGCCACCTGCACAGCACGCCCG
>CAZNGD010000145.1:0-5765 GCA_964572295.1 uncultured Verrucomicrobiota bacterium | reverse complement strand
CATGCCGGCATAGACATCGCACCAGCGCACGGAGGACACCACTTGGGCGACCATCAGGCGGCGGATTTCGTCGGGCGTGGTATGCGGCTGGCCCGTCACGTTGGACCACACCGGGCAACGCGGCGCGCGGAACTCCACATCCTGCAAAAACGCGGCGAGCTTGTCGGCTGCGGGCTGCATCAGGGAGGAATGGAATGCGCCCGCAACCGTCAGGCGCAGCGCGCGTTTTGCGCCGGCGGCCTTGGCGGCCGCTTCGCCTGCGGCGAGACGGTCGGCATGACCGGAGAGCACCGTTTGCACGGGCGAGTTCAGGTTGGCCACTTCGAGCCCGCCGGTTTGCGCGACGGCGCGCACCTGATCCAGCGGCAGGCCGATGAGGGTCAACATGCCGCCGGGGGTGGCATCGCAGGCCTCCTGCATGAATTGGCCGCGCGCCTGCAAAATCCGCACGGCATCGGCAAACGAAATCACGCCGGCCTCGTGCAGCGCCGCCCATTCGCCGAGGCTATGCCCGGCCGCGCCCGCCACGGCCAGCTTGCCGCCCAACGCGTGCGCCAGCGCGACGCGCGCCGCCAGGCTCACCACAAAAATGGCCGGCTGCGCCCGGTGCGATTGGGTCAGCTCCGCGATGGGGCCCTCGGCGCACAGTTTGAGCAAATCGTAGCCCAGCACATCGCCGGCCTGCGCGAACAGTTCGCGGCATTCGGGCAAGCCGGCCGCGAGGTCCTGGCCCATGCCAACGGCTTGGGCGCCTTGTCCGGGAAACAACAGCATCGTACTCATTGCCACTCCACCACGGCGCCGCCCCATGACAGGCCGCCGCCAAACGCCACCATGAGAATCTTGTCGCCGCTCTTGACCCGGCCCGCAGCCACGGCCTCCGACAACGCAATGGGAATCGAAGCGGCGGACGTGTTGCCGTAGCGGTCGAGGTTCAGAAAAACCTTGTCCATGACGCCGGGCCCCAGCCGCTTGGCCACGGCATCCACAATGCGGAAGTTGGCCTGGTGCGGAATCATGCAATCAATCTGGTCGGCGGTCAGGCCCGCGCGGGCGATGGCTTCCTGCGCGGCATCGAGCATGGTGTTGACCGCAATTTTGAATGTCTCGCGCCCGGACATGTGGATGGCGTGTTGGTGGGCGCGAATGGTTTCCTCGGAGGGCGGCAGTTTGCAGCCGCCGGCGGGGATATACAGGATATCGGCCTGATTGCCATCCACGCCGAGCAAACTGGAGAGCAGGCCCGGCCGCGAAGACGGCTGCAGCACCACCGCGCCCGCGCCATCGCCGAACAGCACGCAGGTGTCGCGGCTGGTCCAGTCGGTGACCCCGCTCAATTTTTCGGCGCCGATGACCAGCGCATTGCGGACGCGACCGGACTCCACGGCGGCGGCGGCGGTATCCAGCGCCATGAGGAAGCCCGCGCAGGCGGAGGAGAGATCGAACCCGTAGGCGCGCTTGGCATTCAGCGCGGCCTGCACCAGACAGGCCGTGCTGGGGAAAATCATGTCCGGCGTGCAGGTGGCCACATAGATGGCCTCGACATCGGTCGGAGCCAGCTTGGCTTGGGCCAGCGCCACCCGCGCGGCGGCCACGCCCATGGCGGAAGTCATTTCGTCATCGGCCGCGATTCGCCGCTCCCGGATGCCGGTGCGGGTGCGGATCCACTCATCGCTGGTATCCACCATTTTTTCGAGGTCGGCGTTGGTCAGCACCTTGGCGGGGGCGTAGTGGCCCACGCCGGTGATGGCCGCATAGATTTTTGGGGTCATGCCGGGGTTCCTTCGGAGACGGGCGCGCATTTTTGCAGGCCGGCCACAATGGCCTCATTCACGCGCAGTTTTACAGCCTGCACCGCTTGCAGGATGCCATTTTTGGCGGCGGTTTTGTCGGAGCTGCCGTGGCCGATGATGCAAATGCCGTTGACCCCCAGCAGCGGCGCGCCGCCGTAGGTTTTCTGGCTGGTTTTACGCCGCAGGGACCGCAGGCCGCCCGACAGCAGCAGCGCGCCGAGCCAGCGCAGCGGATTGCGCACCAACTCGCGCCGCAACCATGTTTTGATGGCGTGGGCGACGCTTTCGCTGGTTTTGAGAATCACGTTGCCGGTAAAGCCGTCGCACACCACCACATCCACTTCGCCCTTGAAGAGGTCGTGGCCCTCCACGTTGCCCCGAAAACGGATGGGTGCGCTTTCGAGCAGCTCAAAGGTTTCCTTGCTCAGCGCGTTGCCTTTGGCTTCCTCGGTGCCGACGCTCATCAGGCCGACTTGCGGTGCGGGCTGGCGCAGCACTTTTTGGGAATAGACCGTGCCCATCACGGCGAATTGCATCAGGATTTCCGGCGTGCAATCGGGGGTGGCGCCGCCATCAATCAGCAGGACGGGCTTTTCGGCGGGCGTCGGCATGGCCACGGCGATGCCGGGGCGGCGGATGCCCGCCAGCGTCCGCATTTTCAGCGTGGCGGAGGCCACGGCGGCGCCGGTGTTGCCCGCGGCAAATACCGCGTCGGCCTCGCCATTTTTGACGAGGTCCATGGCGCGGTTGATGGAGGAATCCTTTTTGCGGCGCACCGCAGTCGCGGGCGACTCGCCCATGCCGATGATCTCGCCGGCGTGCCGCACTTGCAGCCGGTCGGACGCGCCGCCGCAGCGGGTCACTTCCGCCGCGATGGCCTGTTCATCGCCCACGAGATAGAGGCACCGAATGTCGGGGCATTCCCGGAGGGCCAACAGGGCGCCTTCCACGATGGCTTGGGGGGCAAAGTCCCCCCCCATGGCATCCACGGCAATACGCATGGTGTGTCGCGGTGAGCCTGCGGAGCGGGCGCGCCGAAACTAGTCCTTCGTGGCCTTGACGACGACCTGGCGGCCCTTGTACTTGCCGCAAGTCGGGCACACCCGATGCGGTTGCCGCGGCGCGCCACAATCCGGACACGACTGCGTGGCGGCTTTGGGAATCCCGCCGGCCCAGGCCGCCCGGCGCATCCGCACGCGGCTCTTCGATGTTTTCCGTTTTGGTTCTGCCATTTTCCTTCTCCTTGATTCACACCGGCCCCTGGCCTGCCCGGCCGCGGGGCGGCAGCGGGCCGGAGGCGGCCTTCCATTGGTCCAACACCGCCCACGGCGTGGCCGCCGGTTCCGGTGGCGCACACCCGCACGGGCGTTCATTCAAATCCTGGCCGCAGTGGGCACACAGCCCGCGACAGCCCTCGTGGCACAGGGGAAATCCGGGGATTTCCAGCAACAAATCCTCGCGCACGTCGGCGGAAACATCCAGAAAATCCGGATGCCGGGCCGATTCATAAGTGTGCAAGAATGACGAAACGCGGGCGGTTGTCGAGAAAAATTGCGCGCACCGCGAGCAGCGCAGGGCGAGCGGCGCGGCCACCGCGCCTTGCACCACGAGTTCATCGCCCGCGCGCGTGACGGTCAGCTCATAGCGGATGGGGCCGGCCGCGCGCGCGACGGGATCATCCGCCAAGTCGAGCAGCTCGTCGGATTCCTCGCCGGCGACGTGGTGGCCGGCGGGGCCGATGGAAGCTGTGGCGAGGCGAATCATGGGGAGGCTCGGAGGTGGGCGGCCGGCGCGGGCGCGGGCCACGCGGCATCATTTGGGCATGAGTTTACGCTGCAGGGCCGCCGCGACAACCGGCGGCACAAATTGGGCCACGTGGCCCCCCAGCGCGGCGATTTCGCGCACCATGCTGGAGCTGATGTAGCTGAAGTCTTCGTTGGGCATCAAAAACAGGGTTTCGATATCCGGCGCCAGCTTGCGGTTGGTCAGCGCCATTTGGAATTCGTATTCAAAATCGGAGAACGCGCGCAGGCCGCGGATCAGGGTGCGGCTGCCGCGTTGGCGCGCCCAATCCACCAGCAGGCCGTCGAAGAGTTCCACCTTCACGTTGGGCAGATGCGCCAGCGAGGCCTGGGCCAGTTCCACCCGCTCCGCGGAGCTGAACAGCAGGGTTTTGCGCGGGTCTTCCGCCACGGCCACGGTCAGTTCCGAAAAAACCTGCGCCGCGCGCGCGGCCACATCCAGATGGCCGAACGTCAGCGGATCAAATGTTCCGGCATAGACCGCGTGGCTCATGGCAGGTCCTCCTCAACGCGCTCGGATTCGGATGCGGGCAGCAGTTCCTCCGCGGGCAAATGCGCCAGAAAACGACGGAAAAAGAACGGCGACAAGAACGCGAACCAAATGCCATAGGCAAACATCATGCCGGCCGAATAAATGGCCACCGGCTCAATGAACAGCATCACCACGCACACCATGAACGGCATCAGCACGCGCGGATTCTTGGTGGGCTTGGAATAGCGGATGCGCGACACCTGCAACACCAGCATCAGCAGCACCGCCGTCCAGAAACCGGCCGCCACCGGGCCTTCGCGCAGCGAAAGGAATGGCAACTGCGCGGCCGCCGGACTTTCCAGCGCAATCAGGTAGGCCGCAGTGAAACCCGCCGCCGTGGTGATGGGCAAACCGAGGAAGCCGCGCTGGCCGCGGTAGGGGTCCACCACGCGGAAGCGCGCCAGGCGCGCCGCGCCGGACATGGCGTAGAGAAACGTCACCACCAAACCCCACCCCGGCAGCGTATGCAGGCCGCCCGGATAAAAATACAGCAGCACCGCCGGCGCCAGCCCGAAACTGGTGATGTCCACAAACGTATCCAACTCCGCGCCGAAGCTCGTTTGCGAGCGCAGCAGCCGCGCCAGCGTGCCATCCAGCCCGTCCAGAATCAGCGACACCAAAATCAACTGCGCCGCCAGCAGGAAGTTCCCCTGCCCGGCCGCCAGCATACTGCCCACTCCTGCGCACAGCGCCAGGAACGTACAGGCCGAGGGGATGGCCTTGCGCAGCCAAAGCGACATTAGATGCCACCCTTCTTCAACCGCGCGATCACGGTTTCGCCCGCGCGCACCCGGTCGCCGCGCTGCACCGTGGCCTCCACCTCCGCCGCCGGAAAATACACATCCATGCGCGACCCGAACTTCATCATCCCCAACCGCTGCCCCTTGACCACCGCCGCCCCCGCCTCCTGCCAATAGACCACGCGGCGGACAATCGGCCCGACAATCTGCCGTTGCAGACAGCGCGTCTGTTCGCCTTCCACCAGAATGGAGCTGTGCTCGTTGACTTCCGACGAACGCGGATCCATCGTGAACAGATGCCGCCCCGGCGTGTACCCCGCCTCACGGATCACGCCGCTCATGGTGTGACGGTTCACATGCACATTGAACGGGTTGAGAAACACGCTAATCCGCACCGTCGGGCACTTCAAAAATCGTTTTTCCTCGATGAACTCCACCGAGCGCACCACCCCCTCCGCTGCGGAAACAAAGTCATCCGGCCCGCCCGCCGGGGTCCGTTCCGGGTCGCGGAAAAAATACAGCATGAAGAGGCAGCCCACCAGCCCCAGCGCATAGAGGGCCCACGCCACGCCCATGGCCGCTGGCGCATAATTTTGCACAATCAGCGCCGCCACCACGCACACCACGGGGATGCCGATGATCAGGGAATAGCCGTCTTTGACAATCTTCATAAGCAGGTTGGGAATCCTACCCCCCCCCGCGCCACGGCGCAAACACTTTTCCGCCGGCCCTCGCCGGGCCCGGCAGGAACCGCCGCGCCCGCGTCAGGCCGGACGCTCCAGCACAATCCGCCGGCGCTCGGCCGCCGACCCGGTGGAGAGGCGGACATGCCAGCAGGTATCCGGCAGCAGGTCCGCCGCCCGCTCGGCCCACTCAATGGCCACAATGCCATCAAAGT
>CAZNGD010000144.1:0-5839 GCA_964572295.1 uncultured Verrucomicrobiota bacterium | reverse complement strand
AACGATTTGGCCTGATTTTTCCACGGTGTGGAAAATAAAGTTCCACGGTGTGGAAAAGTTGGCGTGAGTGTTTCCATGCCGTGGAACGGGGGGGCGGGGGATTTTTGTTTTTGCGTTGCCAAAAAACGTAGCGGCCAGTAGGGTGCGGGGCCATTATTTTGGTGGAGCGATCATGGACCCGGTATACGTCATTACCCCTGCGATTTTGATTTTTGTGGTGCTGGCTGCGGTGTGGCTGGACCGCTGGAGCGTGCCGGTGATTCTGGTGGCGCTGGGGGGGGGGATGTTTTTCGGCAGCGACATCCTGAAGTGGGTCAATTTTGATGATGCGATGCTGGCGAATCACGCGGCCAACTTCGCGCTGGTTTTTATTTTGTTTCAAGGGGGCTTCGGCATCAAACGCCGCGACTTTCAAGCGGTGGCGCTGCCGGCTGGCGGGTTGGCAGTGTGGGGGGTGTTGCTGACGGCGGGGGCGACGTTTGTCGTGCTGTGGAAACTGCTGGGCTGGCCCTTTTCGCATGCGTGTTTGATTGCCGCGATCATTTCCTCCACCGATGCGGCGGCGACGCTGTCCATCCTGCATCGTTTTGCGCTGCCCAAAAAGTTGTCCACCGCGCTGGTGCTGGAGAGCGCGGCGAACGATCCGATGGCGGTGCTGCTGACCACGGTGGTGGTGAATGCGTTGGTGGCGGGCCACGGGCATGGCTCTTTTCTGCTGTTGAAGTTTGCGTGGAAGTTTGCGGCGGCGCCGGTGTTCGGCTGGCTGATGGCGCGCGCGGCGTTGTGGCTGTTCAATGTGCTGCGCCCGCAGGACCGCGGCCATTACTATGTGCTGTTCCTCGGCGTGGTGTTGCTGACGTACGGGGTCACGGAAATGCTGCGGGCCAGCGGCATGCTGGCGGTGTTTATTGCGGGCTATGTCATGGGCAACAACACGTTTGTCCATAAGCGCGGCGTGGCGACGTTTTCATCCGCCTTTGCCAGCATCGCCAACATCTGCACCTTCGTGCTGCTGGGCCTGCTGGTGTTCCCCCGGCAGTGGGGCGACATCTGGCTGAATGGGCTGATTCTGTTTTTGGTGCTGACGTTCATTTCGCGGCCGCTGGCCGTATTTTTGGGCACGCCCAAAATGGGGCTGGGCATCAAGAACCGGGTGTTCATGACGTGGGCCGGCCTGCGGGGCTCCGTGCCGATTATTCTGGCGACCTATCCCGCGGCCGCCGGCCTGCCGGGAAGTCAGGAGATTTTCAATCTGGTGTTTTTTGCGGTGTTGCTGTCGGTGCTGGTGCAGGGGTCCACGCTGGGGCTGTGCGCCCGCGCGCTGGGGCTGCTGACGACGCGCACCCGCCAGGAGCCGCTGTATAGCCTGGAGCTGATTACCATGGCCCCCAGCGACATGGATTTGCTGGTGGTGGATTTGCCCGAAGCCGTCGGCGAGGATGGTCCGCGCATCCAGGATTTGCGCCTGCCGCCGGATACGGTCATCACGCTGATTTCGCGCGGCGAGAATGTCATCAGCCCGCTGGGCGCCACGCAACTGAAGGGTGGCGACCAAGTCACCGTGCTGGCCCACGCCAAGAACAGCGCGGGGGTGCGCGCGGCGTTGCTCGGCGGCGCGCGCGGTTGAGTAAAACGATCCAGCCCCGCGGGCGGTTTTTTTGCTTTTGAACCCGCGCGGGCTCCGCCATAATGGGGGTTTGTTTTATCCTGTTCGTTTAGGAGACCATCCATGAAATTATGTGACTTCATCCGGCCGGCTTCGCTGGCCGCCGCCCGCGACAACCTGCGGGAACTGGGCCCCAAGGGCATGATTCTCGCCGGTGGCACGGCGCTGCACTTCATGCAAGACCATACCCCCGTGACCGCCGTGGATATCACCCGCCTCGGACTTTCCTTTATCAGACAGGAAGGCGACTACTACAACATCGGCGCCACGACACCGCTGGCCGACATCCAGCGCTACCGCGCGCCGCGCTGGGCGATGCACGAAATCTGCCGCCGCATTTCCACCCACCAAATCCGCAACATTTCCACCATCGGCGGCAACATCTGCCGCGTGTTTCCGTGGGCGGATTTGCCGGTGATCCTGCTGGCCATGGATGCGCGCATGGTGATTTATTCGGGCCAGGAGGAGGACTGCGGCGCCGACGAATACTTCCAGTCGCAACCGGCCAAACGGTTTTTGGGCGGCAACATCCTGACCTCGGTGAAGGTTCCCGTGCTGCACGCGCACCACGGGTTCGGCTCCATCAAGGTCACGCGCACCGATGCGGCCTTTGCCATCGTGACCGTGGCGGCTTTTCTGGAGCTGGACGGCAACCAGATCAAAGCGGCGCGGCTGGCCGCGGGTTCCGCGATCCCCTTCCCCCGCCGCCTGCCGACGGTGGAAGCGGCCCTGACCGACCGCGAGGCCACGCCGGCGGTCTTCAAGGAGGCCGCCAGCCAGGCCGGCGAGGATGTCACGTGGCGTAGCCGCGAGGGCATGAGCGCCGACTATTCCCGGCACTTGGCCGAAGTCACCATTTTGGACGCATTGGAGCGGGCCGCCAGCTTTGCCCGCGGGAGGACTGAATAATGATCAAGCACCCGGATACGGTCACGTTCACCCTGAACGGCGAACTCAAAACCTTCATCACCCGCGCGGACGAGAAGCTGCTCGATCTGCTCCGCCGCGAAGGCTACAAGGGCACCAAGTATGGCTGCGGCCAGGGCACCTGCGGCGCCTGCACGGTGCTGCTGGATGGCCGCGCGGTCTATGCCTGCCTGCTCTATTCCATGCAGGCCGAAAATCGCGAGGTCCGCACCATCGAAAGCGTCGGCACCCACGAGAAGCCCTCGGAGTTTCAGCAGGAGCTGATCGCGGCCGGCGCGGTCCAGTGCGGCTTCTGCATCCCCGGCATGATCATGTCCGCCGAGGCGCTGATGAAGGCCGAAGACACCTACCCGCCGGACGTGGTCCGCGAATACATGGATGGCAATCTCTGCCGCTGCACGGGCTATGAAAAAATCTGGGACGCCCTCCAGAAGGTCCTCGACCGCAAACAAGCCGGCCAGGGTTCCGCCAAGTCATCCTGACCCCACCCCCCCACCCGCGAAATCACCCCTGAACCCCTGAGGTAGCCATGACCCTGGAACAAGCAAAGAACTTCAAGCAGGTCAACCACTCCGTCACCAAGGTGGATGCCAAACAACTGGCGCTGGGCAAACCGTCGTATGTGGCCGACTTCGCGCCGCGCGATGCCCTGATCGTCAAGATGCTGTGGAGCCCCCACCCCCATGCGCGGATCGTCTCCATGGATGTCAGCGCCGCCGAAAAAATGCCCGGCGTCAAGGGCGTGCTGTGGCACGGCAATGTGCCACGCATCCCCCACACCACCGCCGGCCAGGGCTTCCCGGAGCCGTCGCCCTACGACACGTTCATGTTCGACACCAAGGTGCGCTTCGTCGGCGACCGCGTGGCCGCCGTGGCCGCCGAAACCGAGGAACAGGCCAAGGCCGCGCTGGCCAAAATCAAGGTGGTGTACGAAAAACTCAAGCCGGTGTTCTCCCTCGATGAGGCCATGGCCGAAGGCGCCCCCATCATTCACGATGAACCCGAAGCCTACGTGCCGATTCCGATTCCCTATGAGCCCAGGAAAAATCTCGTGGCGCGCGTCGGCTGCGACTTTGGCGATGTCGAAAAAGGCCTGAAGGAAGCCGACTTCACCTTTGACGAAGTCTTTGAAACCCCCTACGCGCAACACTGCCCCATCGAGCCGTATGTCTCCCTGGCGCACGTGGACTCCGCCGGGCGCATCATCATCACGACCTCCACGCAGGTGCCGTTCCACTGCCGGCGCATCGTGGCCCAAACGCTGGACATTCCCGTCCAGAAAATCCGCGTCATCAAGCCGCGCATCGGCGGCGGCTTCGGCTCCAAGCAGGAAGTGCTGCTGGAGGATGTCGTGGCCCTGTTTGCGCTGCGCACCGGCCGCCCCTGCCTCTGGCAGCTCGCCCGCGATGAAAACTTCCGCTATGGCCGCACGCGCCACCCCATCCGGTTCCGCCTGCGCACCGGCGTCAAGAAGGATGGCACCATCACCGCCATCAGCATGGATTGCTGGAACAACACCGGCGCCTACGGCGGCCACGGCCTGACCGTGGTGTCCTGCTGCGGCTCGAAAGTGCTGCCGCTCTACCGCTGCGACAACGTGCACTTCCTCGGCAAGGTGTACTACACCAACCTGCCGTGCGGCGGCGCCTATCGCGGCTTTGGCGCCACGCAGGCGTTCTTCGCCATGGAGTCCACCATTGACCAGATGGCCGAAGCCATCGGCATGGACCCGCTGAAGTTCCGCCAGCTCAACCACATCCAATCCGGCGAAGGCTCCCCCGTGTTTGAGGCCCTCGGCGAAGGCAAGGAAGGCGTCGCCATGACCGTCGGCTCCTGCGCCCTCGGCGAATGCATCACCCAGGGCACCGCCGCCATCGGGTGGGACCGGCGCGCCGACTGGCGCGGCAAAACCGGGCGCTACCGCCGCGGCATCGGCATGGCCGCGCTCATGCAAGGCTCCTCCATTCCGCACATTGATATGGGCGGCGCCTCCATCAAGATGAACGAGGACGGCTCCTTCAACCTCCTCGTCGGCGCCACGGACCTGGGCACCGGTTCCGATACCGTGCTGGCCCAGATTGCCGCCGAGGAACTCTGCACCACCACCGACAAGATGATCGTGTATTCGTCCGACACCGACATGACCCCCTTCGATGTCGGCGCCTATGCCTCATCCACCACGTACCTCTCCGGCGAAGCCGCCCGCAAGGCCGCCGCCGATGCCAAACGCCAAATCCTGCATACCGGCGCGGAAATGCTCAACCTGCCCGAAGACCAGGTCATCTGCAAGGATGCCACGGTCCAGACCAAGGATGGCAAACAGCAGGTCTCCTACGGCGACATTTGTTGCTACGCGCTCTACCAGAAAAACCAGTATCAGATCATCGGCACGGCCTCGCACGTCACCCAGAAATCGCCCCCCCCCTTCGCCGCGCACTTTGCGGAAATCGAAGTGGACACCTGGACCGGCAATATCAAGGTGCTGAATTATGTGGCCACGGTGGACTGCGGCACGCCCATCAATCCGGCGCTCTGCGAAGGCCAGACCGAAGGCGGCACGCTCAACGGCATTTCCTATGCCCTGACGGAGCAGTACCTGTTCAACAAGAACGGGCGCATGACCAATGCCTCCTTCGCGGACTACCACATCTTTTCGATGCGCGACAAACCGCCGGTCAAATCCATCCTCGTGCCGTCGTATGAGGAAACCGGTCCCTTTGGCGCGAAGTCCGTGTCGGAGATTTGCATCAACGGCCCCGCCCCCGCCATCGGCAACGCCCTCTACAATGCCACCGGCGCGCGGCTCAACGAGTTCCCGTTCACCCCGGAACGGGTGCTCAACGCCATCCGCGCCATCGGCAACGCCTGATATGTAGGCAAAACGGCTACCGCGCGGATGAAAAGGCCCTTGGCCCGCGCGGCCCCCGCCCCCACCCCCGGTGGGGGCTTTTTTATGCCGCCACCGGCACTGCGGCGGCCGACAATCCCGCACACCGGTTGATGTGGGCCAAGGTTGTAATCCCCGGCGGGCTGTTTGGTCGTTCTGACCGTTACCCTGGTGGGGAAAAAATCAGTACGTCAACAGCAGGCGGTCATGGACCACCTCGTCCTCAAGTGACTCGCCTTCGCGCTGGAAACGTCGAAGCATACTGCGCCCGCAATCCACATACCCCTCGCGCTCAAAGAGTCCGTTAGCCCAAGTTCCGCAGTTGGGTAGCGAAAAGCACTTTTTTTTGGGGGTCTGAC
>CAZNGD010000143.1:0-5856 GCA_964572295.1 uncultured Verrucomicrobiota bacterium | reverse complement strand
CAGCACGAAGCCCAACTCCGGGAAATGGGCGAGGCGCGCAATCAGCAAATAAAGGCCGCCACCCAGCGCAATGGCCGCCGGGACGGCAATCAGTTGCGCGATCTTGGGCGCAACGTGCAGATAGAGCCACGTGGACCCCACCCGTTGCACCTGCCACGCCACCAACGCCATGACGCTCGCCGCCAGCAAAGCGCGCCCAACGCCACCCAAAATGCCGCGCACGCCAAAAGCCCCCAACCGGCGCCGCAGCAGCCAGGCCAACGTCAGCCCGTTGAATCCTTCCGCAATCCCGGTCGCCAACGCCATGCCCGCGTGCCGCCAGTATTCGGGAAGGGTCAGCGCGAAAATGGCGTTGAGCGTCAGATTCAGCGTCACCGCGCACAGCCCCACCTTGACGGGGGTGCGGGTGTCTTGCAGCGCGTAAAAGGACGGCACAAACACCTTGGCCAAACAAAAGAGCATCAGGCCCGGCGCGTAAAATGCCAGCGCGCGCGCGGTCAACACGGTGCTCAACGCGCCAAAAGCGCCCTGCTCAAACAGCATTTGCACGATGGGGTAAGCCAGCACAAAGAGCCCCACCGCAGCGGGGGTCATCACGAAGAGCAGTGTGCGCAAGCCGTGATGAATGGCCGCGCGCATGTCGTCGTGCCGTTTTTGCACCGCGAAGTCGGCCAGCACCGGCAACAACACCGTGCCGAGCGAGGTGGCGAGAATCCCTTGCGGCAAGTAGATCAGTCGCTCCGCATAAAAGAGCGTCGAGGGCGCCCAGTCGCCGGCCCACAACGCAATCACGCTATTGATCATCACGTTGATCTGGTTCACGGCCAGCCCCAATGCGGCCGGGCCCATCAGCAAAAAGACCTGTTTGACCCGCGGGTCGCGCCAATCGGCATCAATGCCCGGTCGCCAACCCACACGCAGCAGCGAAGGCACCTGGTAAATCAGTTGCACTGCGCCCGCCACGAAAACCGTCCAGGCCAGCGCGCGAATCTGCATGGCCGAACCGTCGCGCACCAGCGGCACGATGAACAGGATGGACAGGATCCATGTGATGTTGAGCAGGGCCGGGGTGAAAGCGGAAACCGAATACTGGCGGTACGAATTGAGCACGGCCATGGCCAAGGCCGCCAGGCAAATGAAAAAAACGTACGGCAGCATGATCTGCGCCAGCGGCAGGACGTCGGTCGCTTTGCTGCCCGGCGGCACCCAGTGCCGGGCCAGCGCCATCGCCACAATGCCCACCGCGATGATGCCCAGCAATACCGCGCCAACCAAACTGCTGACGCGGCGCGCCAAACGCCAGGCTGGCGCCTCGCCCTCCGTCCGGCGCGACTCCATAAACACCGGAATAAAAGCCGACGACAGCGCGCCCTCGCCGAACAATGCGCGAAACAGGTTGGGCAGACGAAAGGCCACCACAAAGGCGGACATCACCGGTAGCGTGCCGAACATTCGGGCCGTCAGCACATCGCGCACCATGCCGAGCACGCGGCTCAACATGGTGAAGCCCCCCACCGCGAAGGCAAACCGAATGACGTTGCGATTCTCCATGCGCCTCAAGTCACCGCAGCCAGATGCTTCCTGGCCGACGGGCATTGCGCTTGAATCGGACAACGGGCGCATTCCGGCTGGCGCGCGGCACAACAGCGCCGCCCGTGAAAGACCATCACGTGCGACCAATCCGTCCAGTCGGCTGGCGGCACGATCTTTTGCAAGGCGTATTCAATGTGGACGGCATTGGTCTGGTTTTTCACAAAACCCAGCCGATTCGAGAGCCGGATGAAATGCGTATCCACCACCAGGCCGGGCTGGCCGAATACGGTGGCGACCAGCAGGTTGGCGGTCTTGCGTCCGATCCCCGGCAGGCTGACCAGAGTATCGAAGTCGGCGGGCAACTGGCCGCCAAATTCCTGATCCAACCGGGCCATCAATGCGCGGATGTTTTTGGTCTTGTTGCGGAAAAAGCCGGTGGAACGGATTTCGTCTTCCAGAGTCGCCGCCGGGGTGGCGGCCCAGTCGCGCGCGGTGCGGTATTTCTTGAAGAGGGCGGGTGTGACCAGGTTCACGCGCCGGTCCGTGCATTGGGCGGAGAGAATGGTGGCCACGGTCAGTTCAATCGGCGTGGACCAGTCCAATTCGCACTTGGCGGCGGGATAAGTTTGGCGCAACTGGCGCAGGATGACGCGCGCGCGGCGCTGTTTTTGATCCAGGGTTTCGGCGGGCATGGTTATTCCCCCGCATCCCGTTGGTCGCGCAAAAAGCGCTGCCGCGCGTTGTAGTAGGGCCCCGGGAATTGCTCATCCAGCAGGGCCAGCTGCTCGTCGGAATCGAACACATTCACCAACGCTTCATAGTCCGCGCGCGCGAAATTCAGCACGGCCTGCAGTTTATGGGTCGCCCGTTCCTGTACCACGAAGCACAACTGGTCGGCGGTGGAATCCTGCGCATTGAACAACAGATTATGGGTTTTCGCGGGCAGTTTGGCCGGGTTTTGCTGATACAGCATATATTTGATGTGCTCCACCAAACGCGCGTCGAGGCCTTCTTCCAGCAGATAAATCCGTTCGATCAACTCGTTCCAGGTCAGCACCAGATGCGTTTCCCAGGCGGGCAGGTCTGGCGGCAACAGGCGCGCCAGCTCCTGCAACGCCTCGCGAAAGTTTTGTTCGGCCTGGGGCTGCGTGATGCCGCTGGCCAGCGGCTCGTAATGCACCAAAATCTCCTGCTCGCGGTCATGGTACACCAGCGCTTTTTCAATGCGGAAATTCTTGCCGCAGCCGGCACAGGTCACGCGATTGATCTGTCCCGCCAGCAACGCCGTGCGCAATTCCGGGTCTTGGCCGGCATCAATCGCGTCCCATAATTCCGCGGTTTGTTCCCGCCCACAAAAGGGGCAGCCGATATCGTGTTGTCGTTTGGTTGACATGGGTGCAAATCATGCCAGCCAGCCGACGCGATGACAACCAGAACCCGCCGCCCCGGGACCGAACCCGCAGCTATTCGGTCGTGGCATCAACGCCCGATTCTTCCGCTTCGTCCGGCTCGGTGATGGGGGGCGGCGCGTCCGGTTCAGGCGCCGCCGGAACCACGGTTGCGCGCGGGGTTCGGAACAGATCGGCCGGATAAGGCGCGACCAAATAGGTCCGGCCAGCCGATTTTTGCGGGGCGGTCGGCGCGCCATCGGCATCGGTCACGGTCAGGCGCAGCGGCCAACCGTTATTTTCATCGGCCAACGCTTCATTGATTTCGATGGTGTAGATGGCCGCCGCCGTTTCCGCGCGATAGGTCGCCACGGGGGCCCATTCCAACTCGGCGACCTGTTCTGCGCGCATTAGTTGGTCGGCCCGCAAATCCTGCAACAAACCGAACAGGCGTTCAGCGGCGGCCTCGTCCACCGTCTCGCCTTCCGCGCCATCGCGCACGGTATAGGCGCCGGTGTCGTCGCGCTCAATCGTGTAGTGTTCATCCCCCGTGGTGACCGACACCACACGTGTATCCGCGGATGCCACGGCCACGATCTGCCGGTCCCACCATTCATCGGGAGAGGTGCCGATTCTGGCGATGTTGCCTTTGATCAGTCGCACGGGGCCGTCGTCCACGCGCACATAGCGGCCGGACTCGCGCAGCCACATCTGCCAATCGTTATGGGGCGCGCGTTGATTGCCCAACCACAGCGTGGAACTGCGCCCGCCCTGTTCCAACTGAATCCGCATGGGACTCGCGCCAGCCGTCAGCGCCAGCCCGAACTCGGCCAAATCATCCGCTCCGGACGCGACGATTTCGCCAGCGGCCAGATCATCCAGCGAACGCAGCATCTGGCGCAGCCGATTCATGTCGGCGGGATAGTCGGCCTGCTCCACCACGGTCCAGTTGCCGGCGACCTTCGCCAAGTGAGTGGTGGCGCTGCCGTCCGCCAGTACCAGGGTCGTCAGGCGGTTCAAATCCACACCGGCCAACAGGGGCGCGGCGGCCGCTTGCACGGATGCCGCGGCCTGTCGGGTCTGCTGCCGATTCGGCCACCACAGCCCCAAGCCCAGTGCCACCAAGGCCAAGACCAAAACGCCTAATGATTTCTTGGACATCTGAACCTCCCTTGCCTATGTCACCGCGCGGCGGCGCCGCCGCCAGCCCAATACCAGCCCCAAAACCGCCACCACCAGCGGCACCGCCGTCAGGTTGATGACCTTCAACCGCAGGCCGAGCATTTCAATGCTCCGCCGCAGATTCTTGCGGACATCCTTTAGTTGCCGCTGGGTCTCGAAGCGCTGTTGCCGGAACTTTTCCAATTCGGCCTTTTGTTCCGCGCTCAGGACCAGTTGCTGCTCATCGCTTTTGGCGGCCTGCAATTCGTTCAGCCGCTGCTGAGTCTCGAACAGTTTTTGCTGCAACTGTTCCTCCTGCGCCTGCCACTGTTCTTGCGCCGCCTGCTCCCGCGCGAGAACACGGTCAAAGGGGTGATCATACTTCCCGCGGCCGCGCAACCCGATGAGCGCCGGGCTGCCGGACATCTGTTCGACAATGTTGAGCGTGAAGTTGAGGTTGTCGTTGAATGGCTGGTAGAGGGTTCGGCCAAAGAAATTGATGCCGCGGGCCATGAAGTCGGTGACCAGAATATCGGCATCGGCCACCATGACGACCGCACCGGGGGCGGCGCTGGCCTTGAGCCACTCGTTCGTGGCAGCGGGCTGATCGGCCGCGGCCTCTTCGCCCTCCGCAGCCGGTGGGCCATCCGGGAAGGCGGTGGTGAAGTGGCCCGTCAGTTGCACCGCCAGCGCGGCATGGGGCGCCGGAATGCCATCCCGCGTACTGGTCTCCAACGCGTTGCGCGCCTGGTATAGATTGAGCGTCACCGCATTGCTGGAGGCGGTCACCAGCGTGGTCATTTGTAAACCGTCCGCCGGTGTTCCTTGCATCACGCCCGCGAAGGGCAGCATCAGACTTTCCAGTGTGCCGGTGGTGATTTCCGCTGGATTGAGGTTTTCCTTGCCGCGTAAAGTCAGCCAGGCGGGCAACCGTTCCGCGCGACCCTCGCCGATGTTGATCGCCGTGGCGGCGGCCACATCCGCGACGACGCGCGTCACGTCCACCGTCACCCCCCACGCGCTGGCCAACCGGTTGATGTCCGACGAAGGCGGCGGCAGGCCGCGCATCTCATCGGCGGGCACATCCGCGATGCACTGCGGGTCCAGATAGGCCACGAGGCGTCCGCCCCGCAGCACAAACTGGTCCAACGCAAACAGCGTGGGCTGGCTGATGCCTTTGGGGTGAATGACCAACAGGGTGTCCATGTCGGCGGCGATTTCCTTGGCATCCAGCGGCACGGACACAACGGTGCATTGCTGTTTCAGCTCCGTCACAAACAGCCAATCCTGATTTTGTTGAGAAGGCGGCATAAAGGGCATGGGTTCCGGCGCCACTACCGGCAACGAACTCATGATGCCGATACGCGGGCGGCGGCTTTGGGTGACTTCCTGCACCAGCCGCACCACGAGATATTCCAGTTGGGATTCCGCGCTGGGGTCCAGCACCGGAATCGCGGCTTCGTGCGTGCCGGACACCGCCACCAGACCGAGGTAAAAGTCCGGTTGCGCGCCGAGCTGACCGGTGGCTTGGGGCAACAGGCCGTAGCGCTGCGCCCATTCTTCGGCATCGGAGTCCGGCTGCGGGTCCAACATTTCCAGCATCAACTTGCCGCCGCTGCGCCCCACCAGCTCGCGCAGAAAATCCTGCGTGCGCTGCACATAATTTTTCAGCGGCACCGGGATCGCCGGATTGCCTTTGGTGAAATAAAACTTCAGCGTCACGGGCCGCTCCAGCTCGCGCATCATCGCCACCGTGCCGGGCGAGAGCGTGTAG
>CAZNGD010000142.1:0-5880 GCA_964572295.1 uncultured Verrucomicrobiota bacterium | reverse complement strand
AGGCGCGCTCGTTGAGGCGGTCAGCGATCCACTGTTCGACCTCCACGGAATCCCACCCGACCGACGTGCAAGCCAACAGCACCCGTGGCAATAAGGATTTTGATGTCGTGAATGGGTCCGTCAGCAACTATTCCTACAATAGCAATTGCTTCGAGCCGCCCAATGCCGCCAAAGGGGATGTCGCCCGCGCCATGTTCTACATGGCGGTGCGCTATGATGGCTCCGGTGGCGTGAGCGACTTGGAACTGGTGGATTACACCGGCACGTCCGGCGCCAAGCACGGCAAGCTCTCCACATTGCTGAATTGGAATGAACTCGATCCCGTCAATGACTACGAAATCCGGCGCAACAATTTGGTGTATTCCAACTGGCAGGGCAATCGGAACCCGTTTGTGGATCACCCGGAATGGGCCCGCGTGGTGTTCGATACGAACTATGTCGCCTTGCCCACACTGACTTCGTTCACCGCCACGGCCAGCGGTTCCAGCCAGATTGATCTTTCCTTCGCCTATACCGGCACGGGTGACGGCGTGGTGATTGTGTGGAATGAAACCGGCGCATTCAGCGCGCCTTCCGGCACGGTCCCGGCGGTGGGGCAAGCGTTCGCGGGCGGCACGTTGCTATATAAAGGTACGGCTTCGCCGCAAAGTCACACCGGCCGCGCATCCTGCCAGAAGGTGTATTACAAGTGCTGGACCTACACGGACGAAAATTATTCCGCCGTGGGTCTGACGGCGGACACCACAACCGCCGGCCCGGCGGCCCCTGCCGCCGCATGGGCCAGCGCCACCAACACCACCGGCTTCACTGCGGCATGGAGCGCGGTGGCGGGTGTCAGCGAATACCGCGTGGATGTGGTCTCCGGCTCGCCATTCACCGGCGCGGGAACCGTGTGGGTGCCGGGCTATTCCAACCGCGCCGTCAGCAGCGTCACCAGTCTGGCGGTCACGGGATTGACTGCCGGTGCCACCTATTATTTCCGCGTGGCTCCCACTCCCAATTGTGACGAGTATTTTTCGCCCATTGCCAGCGTCACCACGCTTGGCGAAACCCTCACGCCCTTTGAGTTGTGGCTCCAAAACACCTGCGAGCAGAACATCAATGATCCGAACTTCGCGCTGGATGCCGACTATGACGGCGACGGCATGACCACGTGGGAGGAATATCTGGCCGATACCGATCCCGCCAACGCCACCAGCGTGCTGGCGCTGAATGGCTGGTTCTCCGTCAGCGATCACCGCGTGCGCTTCAGCTTCCCGGCCAGCACCAGCCGCTTCTACCGCCTGGAGTATTGCACCGACTTGGCGAATCCCGCAGGCGTGGCCTATAGCAACCTTGGCTGGGGTACGCCGGGCATGGTCATTACCAATCCGGGAACCAGCAACGCCTGGTTCTGGATTCTGCGCGCGAGTCCCCGCGCGCCTTGATCCGCCCCCGCCACGTCCAAAATCCGGTGGACGACACCAGCCGCAATCGGGCACAATCGCCCCATGAAATGGCCGTTGCTCGATATCCTCTTTTCCCGCACCTGCGAGGGCTGCGGCTGCGACCTGGGCACGGAGCCGGGCGCGCTGTGCTGGGATTGCCGCCTCGGTCTCAAACCCGTGCAGGTGCCTTTCTGCGAGCGCTGCGGCGACCCGGTGGCGGGGGTGACCGGCGGCCCATTCGAGTGCGCGTGGTGCCGCCGGAATGAGCCGGCGTTCACCTGGGCGCGCTCCGCCGTGCGCTATGACGGCATCGCCGCCGCCTGCATTCGCCGCTTCAAGTATCACGCGGGCATCTGGCTGCAAACGGAGTTGGTGGATTGGCTCTGGGCGCTCTGGCGCACCTGCCCGCCCCCCCTCGTGGCGGATATGGTCCTGCCCGTGCCGCTGTACCGCCGCCGCGAACGCGAACGGGGCTTCAATCAGGCCGCGCTGCTGGGGCGCGGCTTGGCCAAACGCCTGGGGGTGCCCTTTCAGGGCCGCTTGCTGCGCCGCCAAAAGTCCACCACGACCCAAACGCATTTGACAGCCGCCCAGCGGGTCCATAATGTACGAGGCGTTTTCTCCGCCCCGGTGCCCCAGCGGCTCCAAGGGGCGCGCGTGGTGCTGGTGGATGATGTCATGACCACCGGCGCCACCGTGAATGAGTGCGCGCGCGTCCTCCTGAAGGCCGGCGCGCAGCGCGTGATGATTTTGACGGCGGCCCGGGGTTGACATCGCGGCGGGTCGTGCAACAATGGATGATTAAACATGACCTTTTTCGGCAAGAAAAAAACCGTGGTCAAACGGGCGCGCAAACGCGATATGCCCGATGGCTTGTGGCTGAAGTGCCCCGCCTGCAACGAAATGATCTTCGGCGAAGAACAGGAACGGGCGCTGCGCATGTGCCCGCTGTGCCAACACCATTTTCCCATGAGCCGCCGCGAACGCCTCGCCATGCTCGCCGACCCCGGCTCCTTCGTCGAGTGGGACAAGGACCTCTATAGCATTGATTTTCTCGGCTTTGTCGGCGTGGCGTCCTACCAGGAAAAACTGGAAGCCAACCGCCGCAAAACCGGCGAGGTGGATGCCGTCACCTGCGGCCGCGCGCGCCTCAACGGCCGGGCCATTGCGCTGGGCGTGATGGATTTTGAGTTCCTCGGCGCCAGCATGGGCTCCGTCGTCGGCGAAAAAATTACGCGCCTCATCGAACGCGCCACCGCCGAAAAATTGCCGGTGATCGTCATCTGCGCTTCCGGCGGCGCGCGGATGTATGAGGGCCTGATGAGCCTGATGCAAATGGCCAAGACCAGCGGCGCCCTCGCCCGCCATGCCGATGCCGGCTTGCTCTATATCCCCGTCTTGACCCACCCCACCACCGCCGGCGTCATGGCCAGCTTCGCCACCCTGGGCGATGTGATCCTCGCCGAACCCGGCGCGCTCATCGGCTTCGCGGGCGCGCGCGTCATTAAGGAAACCATCCAACAGGACTTGCCGCCCGGATTCCAGCGGCCCGATTTCCTCCTCCAACATGGCCTGCTCGATCAGATCGTTCCCCGCAACGAACTCAAGGCCACCCTCGCGCGCCTGCTGGATGCCTTCTGCGGAGTGTTGCAACCGTTGGAACCGCCGGAAATCCCGGCCTAGGCCGGGTTGGCCCGGCCACCGATCTGAGCAACATGAGCAAATACGCCCCCATTCTGGACGCCAAACTCACGTACCTGTATAGCCGCACCGGCGGCAGCGCCATTAAGTTCGGCCTCGATACCATCACCGCGCTGCTGCGCGCCATGAAGGTGGACCCCGGACAACTGCCCTGCGTGCACGTGGCCGGAACCAACGGCAAAGGCTCCGTGTCGGCCATGATCGAATCCGTGCTGCGCGAAGCGGGCCTGCACTCCGCGCTCTATACCAGCCCGCACCTCATCCGGTTCAACGAACGCATCCGTATCCGCGGCGAGATGATCCCTGATGACGAACTGCTGCGCCTGCTCGATCAGGTGGAAAAGGCCGACCAAACTCAAGCCGCCGCCGCCGAGGGCCGCCGCCTGGGCACCTTCTTCGAACTCACCACCGCCGTGGCGTTTGCCTGGTTCCTCGCCCAAAAAGTGCAACTGGCCGTGCTCGAAACCGGCATGGGCGGACGACTCGATAGCACCAACGTGGTGACCCCGCTGCTGGCCGTGCTGACCAGCGTGGGCATGGAACACAAATCCTTTCTCGGCAGTACGCTCGAAAAAATCGCTGCGGAAAAAGCGGGGGTCATCAAGCCCGGCCGCCCCGTCGTGACCGGCCGCCAGGCGCCCGCAGCCCTGCGCGTGATTGCCGACCGCGCGCGCGAAGTCGGCGCGCCACTGGTCCTCGCCGAAGAACGCGTCAGCATCCGGCGCACCGGTCAGAATCTCGAAGGCCAAATGCTCTCCGTGGAAACCGCCGCCGGTGGGTGGCCCCCCTTCCGCCTGCCGTTGCTCGGCGACTTCCAACTGGATAACTGCGCGCTCGCCATCGCCGCGCTGGAATGGCTGCGCGAAGAACTCCACCTGCCCCTGCCGCCCGATGTCATCCGCGCGGGCCTCGCCAAAACCCGCTGGCCCGGACGCTGCCAAGTGGTCTCGCACGACCCCGTTTTTCTGGTGGATGTGGCCCATAATCCCGGCGCGGCCCAGGCCTTGGCCGATTTCCTCAAGTCGTTCCGCGAGGACCGCCCCGTGGCCCTCATCTGCGGCATGCTGGCCGACAAGGATGCCGAAGGCTTTTTCAAAATCCTGCGCCCCGTGGTGGATGCCTGTGTGCTCGTGCCGCTCGATAGCGAACGCAACATGCCAATGGAAAAACTGATGGCCGCCGCCCAGGCCGCCAAACTCCCCGCCGCCGAAGGCCTGCTGACCACCGCCGTGAAAAACGCCCAGACCTGGGCGCAGAAAAACAACGGCATCGTGGTCGCCGCCGGCTCGCTCTACATGGCCTCGGCCGTGCTCTACGAATTAGGTTATCAGGTGTGAGGCGCCCATGAAAAGTTATCGCCAGGAATTGTGGCTCAACATCCCGACCCGCCGCGGCTACGTCAACCTCACGCCCGATGTCGAGCAAGCCGTCCGCGCCAGCGGGATCCGCGAAGGCCTCTGCCTCGTCAACGCCATGCACATCACCGCCAGCGTATTCATCAACGACAACGAAAGCGGCCTGCACCGCGACTTTGAACGCTGGCTCGAAAAACTGGCCCCCGAAAAACCCTGCACCCAATACGATCACAATCGCACCGGCGAAGATAACGGCGACGCCCACCTCAAGCGCTCCGTCATGGGCCGCGAGGTCGTCGTCGCCATCACCAACGGCCAATTGGACCTCGGCCCCTGGGAACAGATTTTTTATGGCGAGTTCGACGGCCAGCGCCGGAAGCGGGTGCTCATCAAAATCATTGGCGACGCATGAAAACCCCACCCCCCGCCATCGAAATTCTGGCCCGCGGTGCCTGTGTGCGCGCCGGCCGCGTACTCGTGTGCCGCAACCGCAAGCATGGCAACCTCTATCTGCCCGGCGGCCACGTGGATTGGGGCGAGGATTCCAAACACGCCCTCGCGCGCGAATGGCGCGAGGAATTGGGCGTGGACTGCCGCGTCGGCCACTTTCTCGGCGTCATCGAGCAGGACTATCAGGCCCGTAGCGGCCGCACCTGTGAAATCTCGCTGATTTTTGCCGTACACTGTCCGCAACTGTCCGCCAAACAAAACCCGCCCGCCGCCGAATCCCATCTGGAGTTCCTCTGGATCCCGCTGGGCCAATTGCCGACCTCCGGACTGCTGCCCAACATCATGGCGCGCCTCATCCCCCAGTGGTGTGCGCAACCCGCCGTCGCCGCCAAACGCTGGCGCGGATTTCCTCCCGCCCAATCCCCCAAGTCGCGCGCATAATCCCGCCACATCGGCCTTTTTACCGATTTCCCTGCCTTCCCCGACTCCCCCAGCGCCAAAATGGGCTCTATCTCCCATTTTTTGGCTCTTCGCCGCTTGCCGTGGTGCTTTTGGGGTCGGCAACGGCCTTCGGGGCCGCACCGTGCCGATAAAACACAAAAATCACTCACCTAAAAAGTGTCCACAGTTTATAAACTCTGGACAGTATGGTTCAAATGGCAAAAAAAAGGTTGGTTTGATGACGGCTGTTTGCTCATCCCGAGCGGGACTATCCAGCCACTGAAAACAGTGGAAACTCCACTTTTTCCTTCTTTTTTGCAAAAATCCGTAAAAACGCCTTAAAATTTGCAAAAATCAGTCGAAAATGGACAAAACCACCTTAAAAATCGCCAAAATATCCAAAAAAAAACGAATAAAATTCGATAATTTTTTGTGATTTTGCCCGTTTGGGTTAGCCCAAGTTCCGCAGTTGGAGGGTACAATTCTCGAATTTACAGGGGTTTTTC
>CAZNGD010000141.1:0-5925 GCA_964572295.1 uncultured Verrucomicrobiota bacterium | reverse complement strand
ATGGTCTGGTGGGCCACCCCGCCGACGGCCTGCCTGAGGCTATAGAACCCTTCCTTGACCAGATTGGTTCCGCCAGTGCTCAGGGGTTGCAGTTGGCAGAAGGTATCTATGGTCCAGCCGAGGTTGGCGCCGGTCATTTCAAAGCCGTAGTTCGCCAACGCACCGTTGGTGGTCGCCACCGCGTACGGACGGCCGAGAGTGGCCCGGTTGCTGGGCGTGAGGGCCGCCACGTCGTTGGTGGCCACACGGTATTCACCAATCCCGGTCACGGCGCGCTGCTTGACCGAGACGCTCTCATCAGCCTCCTGGTCCACCGCCACACTGTCAAAGGTGATCAGGAAGTCCGGCTTATTGGTCCACGCCACGGAATTGCGATTGGGTGTCGTGGGCGGCACCGCCACACCATTGACGCTGATCGTGCCGACGCCGCTGGGCGGGGTGATGTCGTTATCCACAACGTACAGGGCCAGATCCGCCCGAGTTTCCAAGTCATCCACGGTGCGGTCGTCATCCGCATCCCAGACCGCCGCCGCGCCGAAGTACTCGCCAAGCATCACGTTGGTATAGACCGGCGCCGGCAGCGAGGCCTCGAACTTGCCGGCGACTTCCGTTTTGGCGTTGCCGTCCTCGCTGAAGCCCGTCTCAAATACGAACGGCACATTGGTGGCGAAGACGCTGCCATTGGGCGCATTCATGGAGTAGCGCGGCCGTTTGGCGGTTTCCGTGGAATTGGTCCCGCGGATGCCGCTGTCCTCATCCCACGTATTGCCGGTGAGCTTGAAGGAGCCACTGGTGAACTCTTCGTCCGTCACCTCCGTGACCCCATTCGTGCCGATGCCCCCCTGCTGGAAGGTCAGGTTGGCAATCGCCCAATAGGTGCCGATGGAATTCGAGGCCGCGCCGGTCGCCAAGATGCGGAACTGCGTGGTTTTATTCGCCTCAATGATAATGGGGGCATTGGACGGCCAGGAATGAGAGGCCGTGTACCACACATCCGTTGCCGGCGCCGCGCCGCCATTGAAATGCCAGGTGCCCAACGTCGCATTACTCACTCCGTTGACGAACTTGTGGATGTGGTAGGTGGTCGGGCCGTTGACCTTGTTGATCAGGCTCCGGAAGCTGATATTGGTGATGGCCATATCCGCCTTCGGGGTCATTTCAACGTGCCAGTACTTGGTGTTGTAATGCCAGCCGCTTTGCCGGACCGAATAGGTGCCGCCCTCCGGCGAAACGCTCCAGAACCGCGGGGTGCTGACCGCGCCATTGAGGGTCTCGCACATCAGGCGTCCGAACTCGACGCTGGCATCGCTCCGGGTCGGGTACAGGCCGTCGTTGGCGGAGGTGAAGCGCCATTGGGCCAGGATGCCGCTGCGCGGTTTCATGGTTCCCAGGGTCAGTTGCGGCCGTGCGGTGTCATCATCCACCACACGCAGCCGGCCCAGACTGCCGTCCAGCCAGAGCGTATCGTTGGCGCGATCGGTATCCGCATCCGGCACTGTGATGCTCAACTGCAAGCCGGCGCCCACGTCGGAGTCATTCACCAGACCGGTCAATTCGCTCTTGGTGAACTCGCCGACTTCCCACCAGAGGGTGGTCTCCTCACCACGCCCACCATCCACGATATCGGACTTGGCCAGATTGCGGGTGCCGGGGCGGGTGGCCATCTTCATGACCGCGAGATTTTCCTGCAGGCCGCTATCCACGTCATAGATGTTGCCTTCAACATGGAACTTGTACCCGCCAGCGGCAATCTGGCCATCCGTGACGCGCAGTTCATCGGGGCGACCGGTGATTTGGATGTTATCCATCCGCAACGCGCCGGACGCGCCGCCATATCCAGGGCCGAGGATCAGGCGGATGTACACCTTCGCCAGATTGCCCGGAACAACATCGGTGAACTCGATGAGCCGTTCGCGCCAGGCGCCCGCATCCGTCATGGTCCACGGCGGCCAGAGGGCGTTGGTGGCAAACGTGCCTTCCTGCCCGGATGCCGACCAGGCTGGCTGCACCGAGGTGAAGCTGTTGGCGCCACCCTGTTCCGCCCAGGACATCGTCAGATCACGGCCCGCCACCAGCGGCAGCTCGAATTGAATCCAAGGCACATTGGTGGCCCCGAAGCCATAGTTGCCAATCCCGGACATATACAATGCGCCGCGATTGACTTGGGAATACCCATCGAACACGTCGTTGAGCCCGGTCCCCGATTGGGTGGGATCAACCAGTTCGCCCGTATAGGATGGCGACCAGGTGATGAAGGCATTGGTCAGCATGCTCCCCGGCCACGGCTGGGCGCACGCCTCCACGGAAGCGTTATTGGTGAAGCTCCACGCGGTGAAGACCACGTCTTGCTCGCCGGCCACCGGCGACAGCGCCGTATAGTTGCCTTCGGTGCCCACCTGCACCTTGGTCCCCGACCCCACCACGGGCGGATCCACGTCATCATCATACACGTGGAACGTAATGTAGCCACCCAACCCCACGATGCGGTCATAGACTCCCGCCGTGGCCAGGAAGTTGGTGTAAGGCGGGTTGTTGGTGAGCTCACTTAGCCAAGGCCGATAATCCCATTGCTCCGGATCCACTTGTTCCGGATACGACCACGGCACATCGGCATCCTCCTTACGCTGCATGATGTACTCGTTCTCGTACGTCCCCGCCGGGCCAATACCGCAGAGATCAATCCAGTGGTTGGTGTTGCTCACGTGGAAGAGTGCAACCGGGTCGTCACCGCTGACCTGCAGGGCCAGATTGGTCGTCACGATGTACGGCCGGCCTACATTGGTCAGCGCGGCAATAACAACCTTAATATTGTTGGAGTTCTGTGGCTCGCCGTTGAGCACCACGATGGTTTCGCCATGAGGCAGCCACCGGTTGGTGGTGGACAGGCGGAAATATTGGGTCCACGTCTTATATTTCTGGGCCGGTACGGTCTGGTTGGCGATTATATAATTACTCAAGTCCACATCGCCACCAGTGCCGTTGTAGATTTCGACAAACTTATCCCAGTGTTTGCTTTCCCCGAACTCGCCAAAGAACAGGTCTTCGGCGCCGCCCTGCTCTGCGAGCGTGATGGTATTGGTGGATTTTTCGCTTAAGGATGTCACCCAGACGCGCGAGGTATAGACCGCCAAGGCCACCTCTTGCGTTGGCAGGCGATCCACCACGACATTGGTGAAAATCTGGCGGCCGCTGCTGCTGTACGTGTAATTGGACAGCACGATCTGGTTGGTGGGATTATAGAAGTATTTATTGGGATCCTGCAAATCCACCAGATTGAACTCAGCCTCCTTGATGCGGGTGCGGTGATACACCGTGAAGGATACCGGGTAGTTGGTTCCGGGCTGTGACAACTGGCCATCCGAGACCCAGTTGGTGCCTCGTTCCAGCGCGTAGTCAAACACCTTGGGATAGGTGAAGTTGAGGACTTCATCCCAGGTGCTGCCCACGCGGACTTCGTCGAAATAGGCGTGATCGAGCGAGGAATCTTCCACGAGGGTGTGGATGCCGGCCGCAAGCCGGATGCCCGTGATGGTCCCTGCGGTGATGCTGGCATTGCTATAGGTGGCCACCGGCACCGCGTTGGAGTAGTTCTCCGGAATATCGCCGCCATCCTTGTGGAAGGCCCACAGGTTAGCCGTCTTGAGCGCGGGGTCCCATTCCGCCACCAACATATAGTCCTGCATATGATCGGCCGTGATGCCGTAGGCGGAGATTGCGGTGTGGGCAGTATCCGGCTCATAAATACCGGCGTTGTTGCCGGCGGCCGCCGGCTTGCCAAAGAAGATTTCTTCGGTCTGGGCCTGGGCGCCACTCATCAGCGACAAACCGATGAACTTGTTTGCCCCATCGAGATTGCTCGCCTTGTAGTTCATCATGAACGCCACGAAGGTGCGATTGGGCCGCGGGGAACTCAACAGGCGGAACACCTTGCCGGTGACCGGCTCGTTCGCGTTATAGACCCATTGCAGCTTGTTGGCATGGGGCGTGGGATAACCGATGGCGCCTTCCACGAGATTGGTGTCATCCACGTTGAAGAGGGTGGTGTAATCCACCTCGCCCTCGACGGCACTGCCAAACCAAGCGCCACTCCACCCCTGCCCCGTCGCCAGACTGCGCTGCTGCGCCAGCGTGAAGCCGTTGGTATAGGCGAACTGCTCCACGATTTCGCCGCGCTCATAATTCGGCGTGGCCACCGGCAGATTGGTCGGTTCGATATACGCCGCTGAATAGGTCAAACCCGCCTTGCCGAACAGCCGGAAGTGGTTCTGCGAATAGGGCGGCACCACCACTTCCAGATGGTCATCCGTACTGCCCATGTACGCCACGATGGCATCGCCAATGGTTTGGCCGCCCACCAGTTCCGTCCCCTTGGCAATGCTGTTGACCGTGATCGGGCCATTGGTGGACCACAACAGCACCACACTGTTGGCCTGGTTGCGATCCCAGTTCATGACCACCATTTCGGGGCCATCGGCTTCGGCAACGAAGTTCGTCGGCGTGGCCACATAGGACGCAATGCCAAAGGAGAACTCATTGCTGGACCGGGTCCAATCACCGGGGCGGTCATCATCATAATCCGTGCTCATCACCTGGAAGAGGAACTGGCCATCCACCCAATTCACCAGATCGCCCGGGATGGTGCAGGTGAGCGCCGCTGCGGTGTTGCTGATGCCGGCGCCATCCACCGCCGGGGTCATGGTCATGATGCCCGAGGCAATCTGCACCCCATTGCTGACCAGCGACCACACGTTGCTGCCCGCGAACACGCCGCTGGGCACGTCGGACACCAGACCGGTGACGATCAGGCCGCCCGGCAGGAAGTCGTTCGTCGTGAAGAACGCGCCATCCACATTGAAGCTGAGGTGTTCCGGGCCCTCGCTGTCTTCATCCACCATGGTGAAGGTCATCATGTCATTGGTGGCCGAGCCCTGGGTCAGGATTTGGATATTATCAATCGCGATGCGCTTGTTGGATGAACCCTTGTTCTGGAACGAGATTTGGACCTCGCCGTGAACGTTCAGGCTGTAATTCATGTAGGTATAGATGGTGGTGGCATTCGGCGGCATGGCCGTGACGGTGCCGACAACCACCCCATTAATGAGCACATCCATATCGTAGGCGCCGGTCTCGCTGAAGGGGCGCTTGTAATCGAATGTAAGCGCGGTGCAACCGTTGGTCAGCAACGGCCCGGTCAGCGTGCCGCCGGCCCTGAGGGTGGGCGCCTTGCCGCTCACGGTTTGATCCCAGCGGGTTTGGGTGTAGGCCCATGTGCCCCAATCGCCACCCGGTGCGCTCCCATTGTCGTAGGAATTGCCGTTCAGCGCCACGCCATTGAAGGTTTCGACCAGCGTCTGCACCCCGCCGCCCAGCGACTGGTAACGCACCTCATCTTGGGCGGTGATGTTGTTGGAGCTGACTGCGGTCACGCGGGCGGTATAGATGCCGAGCGTGGCCGGATAGAAGGCCGCCGCGGTGCCGGCGAACACGTAGCACTCCTTGGCATCGTGGGTCACCACGCCGGTCATGGTCAGGGGCGCGTCGAGCAGCGCCACCGTCCCATCCGGATAGAGCAGGTCAAAGCTCGCGCCGTTGGCCTGCATGCCGGTGATGTGGTAGAACTCAAACTGCACTTCAATCTCGCCATGCGCGCCGGCATGGTCGGTCACCACGTTGTTCGTCAACCCGCTGTCCGTGACCTGGAAGTTGATCACTTCCGGCGCCATGCTGAGCGGGTCGTAGCAACTGCCGCTCAACGGGATGACCACCGCGCCATTGTTGGCGGAGTCATTGTGGAGCGTGACCGTCCAATGGAACGTGCCGCCGCCTTCCGGGGTAAAGAACACCACCAGGTTGGTCGCCGTGCCCGGCGCCACCAGCAGTTCGGTGGCATCGGCCTCGAAGAAGGCATCGCCGGTGCCCGCAAAG
>CAZNGD010000140.1:0-5962 GCA_964572295.1 uncultured Verrucomicrobiota bacterium | reverse complement strand
GATTTCGCGGAGTGACTGGAGTTCAGACGTGTGCTCTTCCGATCTGGCAAAATAGGTCCACGGCAACAGGCCCGCATACAAAAAAACGGGATACGGCACGCCATCGGAAGGCAGATTGGCCAGGCGGCCAAACAGCACGCTGAACACCATCATCTGCAACACCGGCCGGAGGATCACCCACGCGATGCCGATGGCGCTTTGCTTGTAGCGCACGGTCAGGTTGCGCCACATCAGGGTGAACAGCAAATCGCGATAGGCCCACAGCTCATCGAGCGCCAGGTCGAACCAGCCCGTCCGGGGGCGGCGCACATAGAGAATCTCCCGCGTGGTCATGGGATCATGCCTCCGGTTGGGGGTCGAAGTCATGGGGTGGGCGCGCCGCCACCCACCCGCCAGCCCAAAGAGCCGTCAGCAGCGCCAGCACGGGAATGCGCAAAGGAAAATCCACCAGGCAATGCAGCGCGGCGGCCAGCAGCGCCAAGCCCAACGCGCCGCGTTCGCACTCGGCAAACGGCGGCACTTCCGTCGTTGCGGCATCGCGCGGCGCGCGGCGCGCGGAGCAGGCCCACGCCGCCAGCGCCACCAGAATCATCCCGCCCGCCCAGCCATATTCCACAAGAAACTGCACCGGCTCGCAGTGGACATGCCGAATGGTGTGGCGGGCATATTCCGCGGCCTGATAGTATGGAAAAACAACGCCAAACGAACCGGGGCCATAGCCCCAGCGGGGCGAGCCCAGCCACGCGGTGAACGTCTGGCGCACCAAGCCACTGCGGTAGGTCCATTCGCTGGCGATGGAACTCAACTGCGGCCATTCGTTCCAGAACGCGCGCACGGCAAGGGCGGCGGCGATGAAGAACGCGGCCACCCCCAGCCCTTTGAATACGGGCGAGAGCGGCACTCCGGCAAACGGATAGCGCCGCACCGTGCGCCACTGCCGCAGAACATGCGCCCCCACCAGCAGGGCCATGATCGCCACGCCCGCGCGGGATTGGCTCATCACCACGGCAATCGCCGACAGCGTGGCCGCCAGATAAAACAGGCCCGCCGGGCTGGCGGGCAAACCCGCCTGCACCGCGCGGAATCGCGCGCGCGCCGCGCCCGCCAGCACCACGGGAAGCAGCAGGTTGGCCCACACCGCGTAATGATTCTCGTTCACGAAGATGCCGGTGAACTCGCGGATGCGCGGCGCATTGGGTTCCAAGCGCTGACCAATCACCACCAACGCCATGCCCGCAGTGGCCACGGCGGCCAGCGCCACCAGCCAACTCCATTGCCGGCGCGAAAGGCTAAAACCCGTCACAAAAACCGTCCACACCACGCCGCCGAACAGCAGCGCGGCGCGCGCGCCCGGCGGATAGGCGGCCGCCGGCCAGCCGACGTGATACGCCTGCGGCACCAAACCGGCGGTGGCGCTCCAAATGTGGGATGGATTCCACTGATATAAAAACAAGAGCCCCAGCAAGCCCATCCCGACGGCCCACAGGCGGCGCGGCGGCGGTTGCGCGATGACGCCAGCCGCCAGCAGCAGCAGCAGCAACGCCGGCAGCAGCGCCGCCCCCCACGGGGCGGGCAGCGCGGACGGCCACGCTGCGGCCGTCAGCAGCAGTACGAACAAGGGCAACTGGGCGATGGATGCCGCGCGTTTCATCCCGTCGCAGGCGGCGGGGCCTCCGCCGGTTGGCTTTGATATTGCTGATAGGCGTAGCCGCCGTAGCGCCGGTAATAATAGTACGTGGCCAGCGATTGCAGGTTCACGCCATTCATGATGCACCCCAGGCACGTGGTATCGCCGGCGCGGATCCGGCGCAGCGCGTGCGTGGCGCCGAGGCTGTGCGTGACACCGTAGCGCACCACAAACAACACCCCGTCCATGTGGGGCAACAGCACGAGCGAATCGCTGATGCCCAGGATCGGCGGCGCGTCCAACAAAATATGTTGATACGTCTGCCGGGCCTCGTTCAAAATTTCGATGAGGCGCGAGCTGCCGAGGAGTTCCGCCGGGTGCGTGGGGATGCGGCCGGAGAGCAGCACATCCAGATTGGGCGCCACCTGCCTGAGCAGCGCGTCGGTCCAGACGCAGTCGCCGCGCAGCGCATCGGCCAGGCCGAGCTTGCCGCGGCTGCTGCCGACAATCCGGGCCAGCAGCGGGCGGCGCAGGTCCGCGCCCACCAGCAAGGTGCGGCGGCCGTCCTGCGCCAGCGTGATGGCCAGATTGGTGGAAATCAACGACTTGCCCTCGCCGGGGCCCGCGCTGGTGAACATCAGCACCGGTTTTTCCTTCAATTCATCCTGCAGCAGCAAACTGGCGCGCAGGGTGCGGAAGGCTTCGGCCACCTCCCCCGTTTGCTTGAGATGCGCCACCATGCCGCGCTCCTCCACCGTTTTGTCATGAATGAGCGGAATGGTGGCCAGCACGGGCAGCCCCAACAGCCGTTCGACCTCTTCGTTGCGCCGGAAGCGGTGATCGGCATAATACAAAAGGAAAATGGCACCCACCCCGCCCAGCAGGCCGAACACAATGCCGCGGAACACCGCCTGCCGCACCTGCGGACGGAACGGCGCCTTGGCCGGGCGCGCCTCCTCCGCCAAACGGATGATATCCACCGGCAGCGACTCCGAGATGCTGGTTTCCTTCATCCGGGCGATGACCGCCTGATGGATGTCCTGATCGGCTTCCACATTGCGCTTGAGTTCGTTATAGCGCACCAGCTTGCGGTCCAGCTCGAACGACTCCTGCTCCTGGGCGGCCAGCGCGGCGCGCAAGTTCTGCTCGCGCTGCACGAGGGTCTGACAATTATTTTGCAGCGCATAAATCGCGTTGCTGTAGGCCTGCATGAATTGGCCTTGCAGCTTTTGCTCCAATTCGAGCGCCTGGCGCAATTCCGGGTGCTGCTCGCGATAGCGCTGTTGCAGCGTGGCCACCACGCGCTGCTGCTCCTGCCACTTCTGGGACACCAATAGCAGGTTCGGATCCTGCAGCAGGCTGGCCATTTTGGCCGGCTCGACTTTTTTGTCCATCTGCCGCTTGACGGCATGCCACTGGGTTTCCGCCTCAATGCGCTCGGTCTGCGCGACGGTCAGCGCGCTGTTGAGCGCCTTGAGTTTTTCAATGACGATGTTCTGATCGTTTTCGAGCGAGACGGACCCGGTTTGCTCGCGGTAGGTCTGCAACTCCAGCAATCCCGTTTCCAACCGCGCGCGATATTCCTCGGAGCGCTCGCGCAGCCATTCCACCGCCTCGATGGTGGTCTGCATCCGCGCCTCGAGGTCCTGCTGGATGTAGGCCTTGGCGATGGCGTTGGCGAGATCGCTGGCGATATCCGGCACGGAGTGTTCCACCTTGATGTTAATCAACCGGCTGCGTTCAATCGGCGCAATCTCGACCAGGCCAACCGCCGCATCCAGGACCGCCGCGCGCGGCAATCCGGGAAAGAAGCCGGGCCGCGTGAAGAAGCCGCCCTGCTCCAGCGCGGCTTCCAGCACCTTGCGACTGTGCAATGCGGTGATGTGCGTGTTGAAATATTCCAGGCTGCGCGTGTTGATGGCCAGCACATCCTGATAGTTGAGGATGCGCGGAATCTGCGCCTCCACCATCAGCGTGGCCGTGCTGCGGTAGTACGGCGTTTGCCGTTTGGCCTGAAAAATAAAAAACAACAGAATCACCGCAAAGACCAGGCCGCCGAGCCAGGCGCGCTCGACGAGGATGGCGACAGCCTCGCGCCAATCCGGGAAGCGGGAGGTTTCGTTCGCGTTGTCCGTGACATCCGCCAGATAAGGATATTTCTGCATGCGGCGGCCCGTCTTTTTTAGAATAACACTTCCGGCACCATGATGACATCGTTGGGTTCCAGCGCAATATCCCGCTGGCCGCGCCGGCCCTTGAGCAAGTCGGACACCCGCACCGGGATGGTCACCTGCTGGCCATCGGCGCCCCGGCGCACAATGCGCACGCGGTCGGGGCTGGCCAGTTCGGTGAAGCCGCCCGCGCCGGCAACCGCCTGCAACAGGGTGACGGTTTCGCCGTAGGCCAGCGGATACACGCCCGGCCGCTTCACCTCGCCCAGCAGCACAATCTGGGAGCTTTGCGTGGAGACCAGTTTGATGATCACCCGCGGGTTGACGAGATAATCCTCATTGAGCCGGTGCGTCAGCATGGTTTCAGCCTCGGCAATGGACTGGCCAGCCAGCGCGATGGTGCCGGCCAACGAGTGGCGGATTTCTCCGGCGGGGGTCAGGCGGAAGGTTCCCGACAAATCCGGCTCGCGATAAATCTGCACATCAATTTCGTCGCCCGGCTGCAGCACATAATCCTGCACCGTGACGGTGTTGGTGGCGGCGGCGGCGGCCTCCACCGGCGGCGCCGCAACCTTCTTGGCACGGGGCACCGCTTTGGTCTTGGCGGGCGATGGCAACCCCAAGACACCCGGCGGCGGCGCAGTGGGGGGCGGGCTTTTACATCCCGCCAATCCGCTCGCCACCAAACCGGCCAGCAACAGCCACCGGCACCCACGTTGCCACGTTCGCGCCTTCATGACCCCGTTTGTACCCTATCCGCAGCGGCTTGCAAAGAACGGAACACGGCCCGTTTAGTAGTTCCAACTGGCGCGCAACGTCCAGCGGCCATACTCATAGGACGTGGCGTCTTCGGCCGCGGCGCCCCCGCCCTGGCTGCCATCGCGCTGCATACGGGAATAGGCCAGGCCGACGGAGAAGCGCTGCCGGGTCCACCAATCCACGCCCACGGAAAATCCCCAATAGTCATCGGTGCGGCCGTCGCGCACCCACTCGCTCTCCGCGGCGTGCGGATGGCCGGAATACTCCACGCGGCCGGCGGTCAACGACGCATTGCCGCGCAGCCGCTCGATGAACAGGCGGCGCTCCACGCTCAGCGTGCCGCCCTGGTCCACGGTATCCAAGCCGTGCGCGTCAATCGCGGGCCGAATATCGGCATACAACTCGCCGCGGAACGTGGTCAGGCCGAAGGGCGATGTCTCGGCGGCGAGCGAGGCAATCCAGTTGCCGTAATCCTCGCGGTCCCGGTCGTCGTACGTGCGCCACATATACCCCACCCGCCCGGTGGTGTGGAACTTGGGCGACTGCTTGCCGCGCACGCCCAGCGAGAAATCATGGAAGTCCGCCGCGTTGAGCGAATCCCCGGCGCGCCGCGGTTCATCGCGCCCGATGCCGCCCTGCACGAACATCTCACTCTTCGCGGTGGCGCGGTGATACAGGCGGCCCGCCCCGTAGTAGCGGTCGTAATCCAGATAGCGGTCCGCCTCGAAGTCGTGCCGCTCCGCGCGGCCCACCAATCCCAGGCTGGACTTGCCGGAAATCCGGTGCTCCAGCGACAATTCGGCCAGATAATCCTGCTTGGCGAGGCGCGCGCCCGCCACGAGGTCGAGATCCTCCTGCCGCCGGTAGCCCACCTGCCCCTGCGCCTGGCTCTTGCCCGTGCGATAGACCACGCCCAGCTTGAGCATGTGCGCGGGCGTGTCGTCCACGTCCTGCTCGCTGTCGTGGATGGGGATGCTCACGCCGTAATCCACATACACATGATTATCCGCCGGGCGGCCCCAGATGCCCAGCACACCGGGCACGAGGCGGATGGTGGTGCCTTCGGTTTGCTCATCCGGGTCCAGAAAGACGTTGTCCTCGTGCGTGATGGTCAGCGTCACGCGCGGCAGCAGCGCGCCGGTCGGCGCGGTGATATAGAACGGGTCGCCAAGGACGCTCCCCTGATCCATGTAAGCCGCCATTTCGACACCGCGGGAGTAGAACCCGTTGGCCAAAGCGTCGCCAGCCGCGCGCGCCAGCGGGGCGAATCCCATGGCGGCCAGCCATAGACTACAGATGAACCGGCGTCTGGTCACTCAGGCGTCCCGACAAACTGGAAGCCCTGAATCAGCTCCACCTCGCGGCGGTCGTAGGGCGTGCCATCATTCTGCAGCACATTTTGCTG
>CAZNGD010000139.1:0-6013 GCA_964572295.1 uncultured Verrucomicrobiota bacterium | reverse complement strand
ATAACCATGCCCGCCGGGGCCATCCGGCAGAAAGCAAGGATTCTGGCCGCGCCGTTTTGTGGCCAGCCTGTCCGTCGGTATCAGCCATGTTGTGGGAACGTCTTGTCGTCATGGTTTAAACATCCGCATTCTTCATCGCAACAATGAGTAATCACGTTTTCATCCATTTCGTTATCGTCACCAGAAGCTTGAACCTGGTCAAGACCTCCTGATGAAATCGCGACCGCCGGCAGCCGGTTGCCGATTAGAGTTCGAACACGAAATCTTCGGCCCGATGCCTTCTGCTTCTCAAGGTGCCGGTTTTATCCATGTCCGGCACTTTGGTCGAACCACCTTCATCCTTCAAATTCGTGCCCACGGCCCAGACGATGCTTTTTTCCGCTGAATAACGGAACGGCTCGCCATCGTAGGGATCCGGCGGCACGTCAGACAAATAATCCGGCACCAATTCTGCGAGTGTTTCCGGCCGCCGCCCCTTGTCCCGCTCAAACCGTTTGCACGCCACCACCAGTTTTGTTCCCGCCAAAATGCCGTCCGTGCGGCATCGCACATCCAGCAGTGTGGCCGATGGCATCATCAACTGGTGAATATAGTTGCCAATGGCGTTGGGGCGAAATGGCGCCCATCTGCCAACCTCCTTTTCTTCCAGGTTGAGCAGCTCCATGTCCGCATAGAGCCTCCCGACATCGGCAAGAATGATCCGATATGACGCGGCCAAATCTCGTTTGGTTTGGTTGGGTTTGAAAAAATACCGGAGATTCCGCAATCGCGCCAGCACCCGATGGGGGTTCTCTTCGCCATAGGCGGACAGCAGCGTTTGATCCCGCGTAGCGCAAAAGTCATCCACGACATTCGCCGCTATTCGGTATTCCGTCTTCAGCGCCTCAATCAAGCCGCTGACAAACGGGCCGTTCATTTCCAGTTCTGCCGCCAACCGCGCCAGTATTTCCGGCGGCGCGGAGGGATCGCGCGCCAGTTCCATCGCCGAATCGGCCGATGAGGTGGACAGCGCCACGCCCACCAGATATACGATAAGGCAGGAGGCATTTTTTTGAACCAAGTGGCCGAAGCGCAGCCCGGTGGCCACATCGTCCGCGGCGTCTGCAAAGCGTCCGTCCAGCCGCGCCAGCCGCGTCCGCGCCTCCAGTATCCGTTGCATGTGCAGCCACGGATTGAGGTGGGGTATCTGGATTTCGATGGTCTCCACCGGCGGCATCAGGCAGACGGCGCATTGCGTCCCCCGCTTCACGAGAGCCAGACATTCCGTGTTTTGCGCCAGCCATTCGCGCAGCTCATCGGTGGCGGGGGTCTTGCCCATTCGGAAATGGGTGAACATCATGTCGTTCGTTGTATCAACGAGGCGATTGGTTGCTTCGATGAAATAGGTGAAGGCATTGTCCTCTGGCGCAACGTCCGGGCGTGTTGCCGTGAATTCCGTTTCGTCCGGCGGCGGCGCATCACGGCCCGCGACGCGCACAAACAGCGCGAGTGCTCCGCAGGCCAACATCAGGACACCCGTCAACCCCAGCAGGAATTTTTTCATGCCCCAACCCTACCATCCCCCGGCGCGCCCGGCAACGACGGCGTGGAGCTGGGGGGGCATCGTGTTGACGGGCCCACAACTCACGCGCCAAATGCTTACGACCGGATGGAGCAAGTTGTAATAGGACAGATAATAGTCAAACCGACAATAAACGACTGGTTTATGGCTGGGGGCAGTTGTCGGCGGGGGCTGTGGCGGCCTTCACGGCTGCCATGAAGCGGCGCAGTTTCTGCGGATCGAGCAAGCCGTTGGTGCGGACACCGGTGCAGAGGTCCACGCCGAATGGCCTGACCGCGCGGATGGCTTCGCCGACATTGGCCGCACACAACCCGCCAGCCAAAAATACCGGCACAGCCGAGAGGCGAACGATTTGCCGGCTGAGCGCCCAGTTATGCGTGCGGCCAGTGCCTCCGAGTTCCTTGATGGCGGCGTTTGGTCGGCCAGAGTCCAGCAAGAGCGCGTCCACCCGCGGCCCCAACTCCAGCGCCTCGTCCACGGCTGTCTCGTCGGTGACGTGTACCACCTGAACCAGCGAGACACCCGGCAACGCCTCCCGCAGGGCGCTGTGGGCCGCAGCGGTCAGCCGGTCGCAGAGTTGCAGGGTATTGGGGCGGCAGCGCCGTTGCTGGGCGATGATGTTGGCCGGGGCGGTCTGGCTGGTCAGGAGAAAACTGCCAACGGCGGGCGGGATGGTGGCGGTGATTTCGCGGATGGTTTCTTCCGCGATGACGCCGGGGCCGCTGGGCATGGCCGACACCAGGCCCACGGCGGAAGCCCCTTCCTGAATGGCCAGGCGCGCCTCCTCAACCGAACCGATGCAGCAGATTTTAACCCGGATCATGCGGAGTACACTTCAGCGGTGTGCCGATTTGATTCGGGCGGCAATCGTGGCTCTTCCCGCATAACCAAACGCGCCCAAAGCATGAGCAGGCGCATGCCAAGTTCCGACGGCCTGCCCCGCGGCATGGGCGGCATATTTGGCCGCCGCAGATTTGACATCACGGGCGGCCGCATGAGCTTGGAGGGAAAGCAGGCGGACTTCTTTCATTCCGAGGGTACGCCGGCCCCGGGCCCAGTCCCTGATGGCCGCAATGGCCGCGCGCGGGCGGGTGTCGGTTGGGCGTTCATTTTCAAAATATTTGAGCACGCGCGCGGCCTCATTCGCCGCTTTGAGCCCAAAGAGTTTATGATAATAAGAATCACGCCAAAGAGCACTGTCTTTGGGGTTGGGTTTTTTCATTATCCTATTAATGGTGAGTCAGCCCCTGGGGCTGCGCCCCGGCAACGCGCCCGGGCCTGGGTTGCCAGGAAAATGAGTGCTGGGCGCCATGCGACAAGGCAAGGACCGACCCCTATGGTTGAGGATTATTTTGTGGCGGAGACGTTGCAGACCAGGCCGCCCGCTTCCGGTTTGTAGAAGCCGCCGGTCATCTGGGTATAGCTGCCGAATGCGAGATCAAACCACCAATCGTGGCCGCCGCAATTCAGCCGCGCGGTGGCCGGGGGCTTGCCGCTGGAGACGGAGCCTTGGACCGTGCCTTCGAAGAGGGGGTCCGTGAATGAATAGGTTCCGGAAAGCGTGTTGCCCTTTTGGGTGAGCGTCATGGTCAAGCCGCGGCCGCACACCCGGCCGGTCCAGGTGCCGGCAAAACTGCCAGCCGGATCGAGCGCGTCGTCATCGTCGCCGTCGCATCCGACCACGCATCCGAGCGCGGCCACCAGCAACACCAACACCAACCATTTCACCTTCGTCATGGGATTCTCCCTGGTTATGTTTTCACTCAATGACGGGTCCGCGACCTGTCGCCAGCAAAGCGTGTAGCATATTGGCGGGGGCGGCGCAATGGTCAAGACGCGGTCCGCATCGCGCCCGGCCCGGGCCAAATCAAATCTTAATCTAATAGGGATTGCTTTGGTGAAGGGGTGCGCCTAGGATGACAAATGGCCGTATATGGAACCGTCACAGCTCAAACCCAAAATGTGCAAGACGTGCGGGAATCCGAATCACCCGCTGGCGGCGCAATGCCGGTATTGCGGTGGCCGTTTGCGGATACGAATGGATTGGTTTTGCACGTTGTGCATCGTATTGATTCTGGTGACCCTGCTGGCGTTGGTGGGCTACATCATTCGGCACCGCACGCCGATGCCGACGCGGTCGGGGGCGATTGAATTCATTGAGCCGGCGCGCTGATTAGCGCATTTTCAGCCATCCGGCTGCATTATTTCTGCCCTAGCGGTCGGGGGCGTTGGCGGGGGCGCGGCGGTCTTGTTGAAGGCGCGCGCGCAACAGCAGCACGCAGCCCAGAATCAGCACCACGCCCGCGCTCCACTGGAGGGGGGAGAGCCGGTCGCCCGACCAGAAATGGGCCAGCACCGCAGTTTGGAAGGGAATGAGCAGCATGAAGCCCTCGGCGGCAATGGGGCCCATCACGCGGATGGCGCGGTAATACAGCACGTGGCCCAGCGTCAGCCCCAGCAGCGCGGAGAGCGCAAGCCAGCCCCACTGCGCCAGCGTCAGTTGGCCCAGCGCCGCCCACTGGCCGAAGGCGAACATGAGGCCCACCAGCGGGATGCCGGTCAGCACGCTCACCAGGCCATAGGCCAGGTGCGCCGGATACACCGTCAGATTCCGCCGCACAAACACCACATAGAGTCCCCACATGACCGAGAAGCCCAGCAGCATCAGCACGCCGGTCCACGAGGCGCGCGTGGCATCGAGCCCCTTGGCAAACATCAGCAGGAAGCCGCCCAGGGCGCAGAGCAAGCCCGCCCAGAAGAGCGGGGAACGGGCCAGCGCGCGTTCACTCTGGAGCAGCCAAAAGCCGAACAGGGTGGCAAACGGGATGGACAGCCGGCAGCCGAAATTGAGCAGCGTGGCGTTGTTGAAGTAGGGGGCGATGCCAAAGAAAACCTGGGCGGTGCCGTGTGCCGCGGCGGGGACCACGGCGGTGCGCCACGCGGTACGTCGCGCGGCGGGGCTCATGCGGCGCAGGGTCCGCAGCACAAACGGCAGCCAGAACGATGCCGCAAAAAAGTAGCGCGCGCCATTGGCCGTCCACGGGTCCAGCCAGCGGGTAAAATGCACCAGCATCATGGGCACCACGGCCCAGAAAAACAGGGCCAGCAGCATGGCGGCGATGGCCCAGGAAAAGGCTGATGATGGCGTGGGGGATTTCATCGGGCAGTGGAGTGTACGCCGCCGCCGCCAGAAGCAAAGCAAATTGCGGCGCGCGGCGCGGGCGGGCTGGGGGGGGGCGGGTGGGTTTTGCTTGCCGGGTGGGGGTGGGGATTCTAGCGTAAGGGCCGTTATGGAAAAGTTGCGGATCATTCTGTTGGGTGCGGGCACGCTGGCTTGCCCGTTGCTGGAGTCCATTCTGGCGGCGGGACGTGATGAGCTGGTGGCGGTGGTGACGCAGCCGGACCGCGCGGGCGGGCGGGGGTTGCAGTATCAGGCCTGCGCGGTGAAGGTGCAGGCGCTGGCGCACAACCTGCCGGTGCTGACGCCGGTGGCGGCCAGCGCGCCGGAGGTGGTGGCGCAACTGGCGGCATGGCAGCCCGATGTGCTGATTGTGGCGAGCTTTGGCCAATTTCTGAAAACCAATTTGCTGGCGGTGCCCCGGCTGGGGACCATCAATGTGCATCCTTCGCTGTTGCCGAAGTATCGCGGGGCAAGCCCGATTCAGTGGGCGCTGGCGAACGGCGACACGCAGACGGGGGTGAGTGTGCTGTATGTGACGCCGCGGATGGATGCCGGGGATTTGTTGGCGCAAGCGCCGTTTCCGATTGCGCCGGAGGATACGTTCGGCACGTTGGAGCCGAAGCTGGCGGCGTTGGGCGCGCAATTGTTGCAGGAGGTGCTGGCTGGCTTCCGCGCGGGACGCACGCAAGGCGTGCCCCAGGATGAAACGCAGGTGACGCTGGCGCGCAAGTTGACGAAGGCGGACGGGCGCGTGGACTGGACGCTGCCGGCGGCGACCATCCGCAATCGGCTCCGCGGGTTTATGCCGTGGCCGGGGGCGTTCACGGAGTTGCCCGGCGGCCTGTTGCTGAAGCTGCACGGGGCGCGGGTGGAGCCGTGGGCGGGCGGGGATGTCCCGCCGGGCACGGTGCTGGCGGCGGCGGATGAGGGGCCGCTGGTGGCCACCGGCCGCGACGCGCTCCGCTTGACGCAGGTGCAGCCTGCGGGCAAAAAATCCATGACGGGGGCGGCCTTCCTGTGCGGGTACGCGCTGCCGCCGGGGGCGCGGCTGGGGCAATGACTTTGACGCGCCGTGGGGGGACGGCTATAGTGGGGCTGCCGCTGGGCACCCGCCCGGCGTGGGAAAGGACTGCGCATGGATTTTGCTTTGCTGAAGGAATTGATTGGCTACGCGGCCTCGTTGATCATTTTGGTTTCACTGCTGATGACCAACGTGTTTCGCCTGCGCGTAATCAACGGCATTGGCTCGCTGCTGTTTTCCGGCTATGGCT
>CAZNGD010000138.1:0-6030 GCA_964572295.1 uncultured Verrucomicrobiota bacterium | reverse complement strand
AAGGCCAGCAGCATGAAGGGCGTGATGACCCAGAACGGCCGCTTGATCAGGTAGAGATGTTCCGCGCCGCCACTGCCGAACAGGCGCTCCAGCAGCACAATCAAGAGCATGATGGCCGCGCCCCCGCCGAACAAAAAGGCGATTTTGCCAAACAACTGCATGGGGCCGCCGGTGAAGCGCAGCAGGAACTTCACGGTGAACAAATCCAGAATCACGCGAAATGTCCGGCCGATGCCGTATTTCGATTTGCCGGCCACGCGCGGATGATGGCTGACCACCACTTCGGCAATCTCACCGCCCACCCACGAACAAAGCGCCGGAATGAAGCGGTGCATTTCGCCATAGAGCCGCACGCCTTGCAGCACGTTGCGCCGGTACGCCTTCAATGTGCAGCCGTAATCGTGCAGATGAACCCCGGTGATGCGCGAAATCAAGCCGTTGGCCAAAATGGATGGCAGCCGCCGATTGATGAACGGGTCCTGGCGGTCTTTGCGCCAGCCGGAGACCACGGCGTAGTCGTGGCGTTCCATTTCCGCCAGCAGTAGGGGAATATCGGCCGGGTCGTTTTGCAGATCGGCATCCAGCGTGACAATGACATCATATTGCGCGGCATCAATGCCCGCCGCCATCGCCGCCGTTTGGCCAAAGTTGCGCCGGAAACGAATCAGGCGAAAGTGCGGATGGCGCCGCGCGGCATCGCACAGCCGCTCCCACGACGCATCGCGCGAACCGTCATCCACCAGAATAATCTCGTAGGTGCGGCCAAACGCGGCCAGCGCCTCGTGAACCTTCTGGGCGAGAGTCGCCACGTTGGGCTCCTCGTTATAGACCGGAATGACAACCGACAGGCTGAACGGAGTTGTAGTCATGCGCGCAGTATGAAACAGCCCCCGAGGTATTTCAAGCGGGCTTTGCCCAGGTTATTCACCGAGCGGCGGCAGGGTATGGGCTTGGCGCAGGTGCGCAATTTCCGCTTCGCGGCGCGCCACGGTCCAGCCCAGTCGCCGGGCCATGATATCCGCGCCCGCGGCCATGGTGGCCTCGTCCGGCAGGCCGAAGTATCCCAAGTGCGACCGGCGCATGATGACATCTTCGAGGCGCACGGCCATTTCCGCGTCCACCGCCTGCGCGACCAGTTGCGCGAGGTCCTGCGGCGGTTCCCGCCAGGGCAGCGGTTCATCCGCGGGACGGCGCTGGCCGCGCGCGAGGCGGTCGGCCACGTCGTCGGCCGTTTCCAGCGCGGTGGTATATTTCACGCCTTGCACCACCCAAAGGCCGGGCGCGGCGCGCAACACCTGGGTTTGCGTGGCGGGCTCGGTCGCCTGTTTGCCGGCGGCCTGCGCCCCGGAATGAACCCGGCAAATATCGCCCGGCGCAATCGGCGGGAGAAAGCCGGTTTCATTGACCTGCTTCATCAGCTCCAGGATTTCGTCCGCCGTGGCGGCCAAGGGGTCGCGGGCGGGATCGTAGGGCACGTACAGCGTGCCGACCATCGTGCCGCCCTGCCAGGGCACCACAAAAAAGTTGCGATGCCCGCGCTGGATCAGCGCGTTGGAATCGCGATATTCGCCCTGGCTTTCGATGGCCAGCGCATAGTCCTGCACCAAGGGCTTTTTCAGCACGAGGTTGATGGCCTTGACCCAGCGCGGAGCGCCGGCGGTGGGTGAAAGCGCCAGCGTGCCCGGCCCGGCGGAGCACACCACATGAGTCGCGCGCACCTCGGTCCGCCGGCCCGTCAGCGTGTCTTCCACGACCGCGCCGGTGACGCGCTCGCCGTCGCGCAGCCATTGCGTGGCCTTGGCATGGTTGGCGGTGGCCGCCCCGTGGTTCGCTGCGGATTCCACAAAGGCCAGCGTCAGGCGGTCAATATCCTGCGCAATCGCGTCATACCACACCATGCCCGAGGTTTCGTCACGAAAGAGGCCCAAGGGGAATGCCGCTTCCAACGCGCGCCGCGAGATCAACCGTCCCGCAGGCAGCCGGAGTTTGGCTGGCGCGCCCCGGTTGCGGTCCGCACTCAACACGGCATTGGCCGTCAAGGCGGCGAGCAGCGCCAGCGGATTACGCAGCCCCCAGCCGCGCCCCGGCATGATGCAGGCGAGCGGCTCGACCGTGGCCGGGGCCAGTTGGATAATCCGCCGCCGCGCGCGGATGGATTCCCGCATCCGCACCAGATTGGCGTGCTGCAGATAGCGCAGGCCGCCGTGGATGATCTTCAAGCTGTTGGCGCTGGCCCCCGCGCCCCAATCCGCCGCCTCCACCATGGCCACGCGGAGCCCGCGCCGGGCGGTTGCCCACGCGATGGTCGCGCCCTGAATGCCGCCGCCCACCACCAGCACATCGTAGGTTGTCGTGCCCATCTTTGCCAAATTACGGGTGCGGGCCGCCGCTGAAAAGTTCTCGTTTGCTTGCATCGGTTGATCCATTCGTTGTATCGGGCCGGCACGGCGCGTTCGTCGTGCCGGCAGCCTGCTTTCGACTTGCTTTCAAACGCCTGAACGGTAACTTGAACGGCAGTGATTAGCCACCCCAAAATCCACAATATCCAGCCGCGCCGCAGCGGCTGGCAACGCGGCCTCCCGCCGGCGGGGGTGGACCCATGAAGATTCTTTTGCTGGCGCCGCAGCCTTTTTATGAAGAACGCGGCACCCCGATTGCGGTGAATCTGTTGCTGCGCGTGCTGTCGGCTCGGGGCGCAACCGTGGATGTGCTGACTTATCCGGTGGGGGCCGACCGCGAGCATCCGGGCGTCACCATCCACCGTACGCGGCGCGTGCCGGGCATCAAAAAGATTCCGCCGGGCCTGTCGGTGGCCAAACTGGTGTGCGATGCCGGCATGTTTTTCAAGGCATGGGGCATGGTGCGTCGGCAGCGCTATGATGTCATCCACGCCGTGGAAGAATCCGCGTTCATCGCGCGTTTTTTGCAGCGGTGGTATCGCGTGCCATTTCTGTACGACATGGATTCCTCGCTCTCGCGGCAGATTGTGGACAAGCATCCGTGGCTGGGCTGGCTGGGCCGCGCCATGCGCTGGGCGGAAGGCCGGATGATCCGCGATGCCACGGCGGTCATCGCGGTATGCCCGGCCCTGGTGGAGGAAGCCCGGACCCACCGTGCGCGCCGGGTCTATTTGCTGACGGATATTGCGCTGGAGCTGGCGAGCGAACCAACCGCCGAAGAGCAGGCGTTGTTCCCGCCGGCGGCCGCCGGGTGTCGCTTCGTATATGTGGGCAATCTGGAATCGTATCAGGGCATTGATTTGCTGGTGGCCGCATTTCACAAGCTGGTGGCAGACCCCGCCAGCCCGCCCGCGCACCTGATTGTGGCTGGCGGCGTGCCCGGCGATATCGCCCGCTACGAGGCTCTGGCCCGGCAACTGGGCGTGGCCGACCGCGTGCGCTTCATCGGCCCGCAGCCGGTCGCCCGCCTCGGCGCGATGCTCGCGCTGGCCGATGTCCTTGTCTCGCCGCGCACGCAGGGCAACAATACGCCAATGAAAATCTATTCCTACATGGCCTCCGGCAAACCGGTTTTGGCCACGGCGCTGCCCACGCACACGCAGGTGTTGAGCGACGAAACCGCCTGCCTCGCCGCGCCGGAACCGGACGCTTTTGCCGCTGGAATGCGGCGGCTGGCGGCGAGTCCTGAATGGCGCGCGCAATTGGGCGCCGCGGCGCAAGCGCGCGCCGCGGCGGCCCATTCCTGGGAAGCCTTCCAGCGCACGGTCAATCAAATCTATGACGATTTCGCCGCGCGCCAGACCCCCTAGGGGGCGGTTCGTTTAGATCAGGCCTTCCTGGCGGTACCACGCGGCGGTGCGCCGCAGACCTTCATCCAGCCCCACTTGGGGCGCATAGCCCAAATCCCGCTTGGCCTTGTCTATCTTGAAGGCGCGGTTTTGGCGGAACCAGTCCACGCGCCGCGGAAAAATCGGCGGCGTGATGTGCAGGGGCTTGCAAACTTTTTCGCAAACGTGGCCGGCGATGATCACGGGCCAAATCGGGTAGTGCGGAATCTGGACCGCCACCCCCAGCGCTTGGCCGACGCGCTGCACCAGGTCTTTGATCGCCACGTATTCTTCGTCGGCAATCAGGTAGGCCTCGCCATTGCCCTTGTGCAAGTCCATGGCCAGCACAAAGGCGTCCACCAGATTGTCAATGTAGAGCGGGTGGTAGAGCGTCTTGCCGCTGCCGAACATCGGGAAGCGGCCGCGGTTGACGCGCTTGAAAATCATTTGGAACCGCTCCGGGTCGCCGGGCCCATAGATGGCCGCCGGCCGCAGAATTGTCACCGGCATCCCGGTTTTCTTCATAAAATCCAGACAAACCGGCTCGGCCTTGTACTTGGTGCTTTGGTAGTAATCGGCCGGGCCGATGTTGTGGTCTTCGTCCGTGGGCGGATTTTTGACATTGCCGTGAATGCCGCACGTGGAGCAGTAGATGAACTTTTTGACGCCAGCGGCGTGCGCCTCTTCCAGGCAGATGCGCGTGCCGTCCACGTTGATGTGGTCATAATGGCTTTCCGGCACATTCAATTCGCGGAATGCCGCCGCCAAATGCTGCACCACCTCCACGCCCTGCATGCAGCGGCGCACGCAATCGCGGTCGGTCACGGTGCCAATGACCACTTCCGCGCCCCATTGGCGCAGCTCTTCGGTCTTGAGGCCTTCCTTGTAATCCAGCGCCACCACCTGATGCCCGTCATTCAGCAGTCGCCGCACCAGCGCCTTGCCCGTAAATCCCGTGCCGCCCGTCACCAAAATCTTCATTGCCGCCTCTCCTCTTGCCTTTGCAAATAATGTGCCGACTCTAGCGAACCCGCCGCAACCAACGCAAGGCCGCATTCCGGCGGGGCGCGGCTCAATCCACGAAACAGGCCCGCAGGTGCGGATCATCCCGCAGATGGGCCTCGGCCTCGGGCCGCCAATCGCGCGCGCTCAACACCGTATAAAAATCCTGCTTGATGCCCGGCGCGCGGCGGATGGCTTCCCGCCACTCACCACGCCGGAACGGATCCGCCGCCACGCTCTGCCAGAAGCCGGTTTTGGTGAACAAATCGGCAATGGTGGCCGAATGCTGCTTCTGGAGCAGGCTGATCAGGTACGTCGCCACGCCCACCTGCAACCCGTGCATCCGCGGGCGTTCGCTCAAGGAATCCAGCGCATGTGAAATCAGGTGTTCGCTGCCGCTGGCGGGGCGCGATGACCCACACACCGCCATCGCAATGCCGTTGAGCATGAGCGCCGTGCCCAGCAACCGCACCCCTTCGAGGTCGCGCGTGGGCCGCGCGATAAACTGGAATACCGAGGCATCGGAAAGCAGCGCGGCAAAGTCATCCACCAGCGTGCCCGCCGCATGGAACGCCAGCTTCCAATCCGCCACCGCCGTGAGCTTGGCCACCAGATCGCCCACGCCCGCGTGCCACAGAATATCCGGCGCGGCCAGGCACACTTCGGTATCTATCACCACGCCAAATGGCATGGCCGACGGCAGCGATTTGCGCCGCCCCTCCAACGTCAGGCTGGATTGCGGACTGCAAAAGCCGTCATTCGACAGCGAGGTCGGCACCGCCAGATAGGGCAGGCGGGTGAGGAACGCCACATATTTGGCCACATCCAGCGCCTTGCCGCCGCCGAAGCCAATAATGGCCCGGGTGCGCGCCGGGATTTGCGGAAAATATTCGCGCGCCTGCTCGAACGATGCCTCCCGAATCGGCCAGCGCTGCAACACGGCAATGTTCTCCGCTTGCAGGCCCGCGCACAGGCCGCTCATCAGGTTCTCGTGCAAATCGGCGCTATGCAGCAGCGCCACCTCATTGAAGCCGTGCCGCCGCGCGTACAAGCCCACGCGGCCGATGGCCCCGGTCTTCACCCGCACCAGCGAAGGAATATCAATCTGCGTCCGGTTCATGTGTGCTCCAGGAGGTGATCGGCAATATCGGACCACGTCGCAAACGGATGAAAGGCCGCGCCGCTTTGCCGCAAGTGGTCCGCCAGCCACCCGCAGGCATACAGGCGGTCCGGCTGCACCA
>CAZNGD010000137.1:0-6080 GCA_964572295.1 uncultured Verrucomicrobiota bacterium | reverse complement strand
GAATCTGGCCGAGATCAAAGTGTTTGCCACTGGCGGAATCGGCGGGGTCCATCGCGGTCATCCGTTTGATGTCAGCGCGGATCTGCTGGAACTGGCGCAAACGCCGGTGGCGGTGGTCTGCGCGGGCGCCAAGGCCATTCTGGATTTACCGCTGACGCTGGAGGTGCTGGAAACCCACGGCGTGCCGGTGGTCGGCTACGGGTGCAGTGAGTTCCCGGCGTTTTATTCGCGCAGCTCGGGGCTGGCGCTGGATGTGCGGTACGACACAGTGGCCGAAATCGCGGCCATGATCCGCTCCCGGGAGCAACTCGGTTTTCATACCGGGCTGCTGGTGACCAATCCCATTCCGGCGACGGATGAATTGCCGGCGGAGATCGCCGAAACGGCCATTCAACAGGCTTTGCAGGAAGCGGATGCCCAAGGCATACGCGGCAAGGAAATCACGCCCTTCTTGCTGGCCCGGGTCAGCGAGCTAACGGCAGATCGCAGCCGCATGGCCAACATTGCCCTGCTGAAAAACAACGCCTGCGTCGCCGCCCAAATCGCCAAGGCGATTTTGTAGGGCTGGAACGGTCGCAGACCTTCCGGCTTTGCCCGGCGGAAAGGCTTCGTTCCTCAACCATTCCCGCCCTGCAAAAGCCCCACAAGCACAACTGTGATCGATTCCGATTGGATTATAGAGATGGAGCCTCCTCCCCCCGTCTGGGCCGATCAAGGCGCCGTGATGCGGTAGTAGCGCTCCTCCTCAACATCCGCGAGATATCTGGCAAAGCAGAATGTGCCTTCTGCGGTCAGGTTGGTCAGGGTGACTTCCCACGTCCACTCGCCCGCGAGCAGGTTGGTGGAACTCTGAATGCCAATGGGCAGATTGGGCGCGCCCACCACTTGGCAGTTTTCGGCCAACGGCGAGCAGTAGCCGTTCACAAATTCCGGATTCCAAAGAACCGCTGGGCAGCCGCCAAAGATGACACCCCAGCCCTCGGTGCCGGGCAAATAATAGACCGTGGCCCGGCTAGCGCCCAAGCTGGCGGGCTCCCCGGCGGGGGCATCGCTCAGGAAATAAATCCGCTCGAGGTTGCTGCAGCCGGTGAAAACTCCTTCTCCAATCGAGGCAATATTGCCCGGAATAAAGATGCTCGTCAGTCCGCTGCTATTGGCAAACGCCCCGGCATCAATGCCGACAAGTGGAAACCCGCCCAGGCTGCCGGGCAAAGCCAGAGTGCCCTGATAGCTTTCATCGAACCCGACGATTGTCGCTTCGTCGTCTTCAACAGCATAGATATAGGGGCCTTCCTGCTCTTGGTTCGAAGCCTTGACCTCAAAGCTATGGGTGACGGGCTCGGCCTCATTCCAGTTGCCGTTGCCCTCTTGGGTCGTGCGCACCACCACGGGGCCCGCTTCCCCGGAGAATTCCAACCGGGTTGTTCCCGGAATCAGTTGCGCCGGCCCCGACACCACTTCAAAGCTCACCGGCAGACCACTGGTGGCGGTTGCTTCGAGCTCGACAATGTCCGTTGTCCAGCAGTCGGCAATCGCGGTAAAATCAATCGCTTGAGAGGCCTTCAGAATGGTCAGCTTGTCGTCCGCGCGACCCTCGTAGTTGCCATCAACAACCGTCACCGAAACCAGATAGTCGCCCGCGCCCACAGGAGGATCTTCCGAGGGCGTTTCCTTGCCCAGGATGATGATCCCCAACTGGCTGTAGAGAATCTCCAGAGGCAGGCCGTCCGGCTCTATGAAAACAGTGACAGCTCTCGGCTCGCCGTTGTACACCTGCTCCAAATCATCCAGCACAATGGTCACTTTTGCAGGTTCAACCGTCAACATGTCCCGGCCCCACCCCTCATAGCGGCCGTCCACCACGGTGGCCACAACCTGATAGGTTCCCGCGTTGACCGGCACGTTCAGTGAACCGTCATAGGTCACTTCCACCGCCAGACCGGGCGGCTCTGTAGCCACGCCCGCCACACGTGGCGTTCCGTCATAGGCCTGTGTCAGATTCGACAAGGTGACGGTGGCCTGATCCGGAGTCACCTTGATGGTTTGTCCAACCGATTCAGCCGGCAGCCAGTTGTTGTCCCCCGGTTGCATCGCCTTGATCGTGACGAGCCCCACCCCGGTGAAACTCAATAGATTGCCAGCCAATTGCCCGGGACCCGAGTCAACCGCAAACTCGACCGGCAGGCCGCTGCTGGCCTTGGCCTCCAACTCGATGGTCGCCGAAGCCAGTTGGGGGGGAATCTCCGGAAAATCAATCGTCTGCTTGGCGGGATCAATAAAGAACACATCCTCGGCCCGGCCTTCCCAGCGCGGATCCGCAACCATCGCGACCCCCCAGTACTTGCCCGCGTTGACCGGGGGGGCGGGATCATCGTTATAAGTCACTTTCACCGACAGCCCGGCAGGCTTCGTTCTCACCCCGACTTGACGCGGTGTGCCGTCATAAAGTTGCCGCAGGTCATACAGGATGATCCCGGCGATGTCCTTGGTCACCTCGAAGCGGTGGGCAACTTTCGGCGCCGGCAGCCAGTTCTCATTGCCCGGCTGACTGGCCACAACCGTCACGGTGCCCGGACCGGTAAAGCTCAAGTACCGGCCATCCCACACCGCCGGACCTGCTGCCACCGAAAACTGAACCGGCAAGCCACTGCTGGCCTTGGCCTCCAGTCTGACAACTGCCGTGGCCACCTGGTTCGGCACCGGCGGAAAATCAATGAACTGCTCCGCCGGCTTGATGCTCAAGGTGCCAAAAGCCTCCCCCGTCCAGAACGGATCCTTCACCACCGCCCGCACCTTGCAGGCGCCCGCATTGATCGGCGGCTTGGGATCACCCTGATATGTCACCAGCACCTTCAGGCCGGGCGGCTTGGTATCCACCTGCACCGCGTGTGGAGTGCCATCATAGACCTGATCAAGATTCGACAGGATGACCACTGCCTGATCGTTGATCACCTCGAACTTTTGCATCACATCCTTGGCCGGTGTCCAGTTGCTATTTCCCGGCTGGCTGGCTTTCACAACCACCACCCCCGCATCGGTGAAATACAACAGATTCCCTTCCAATTTGGCCGGCCCTTCCAGCACCATGAATTCGACCGGCAGCCCGCTGGAAGCCTTGGCTGTGAGCAGCACCGTGGACGATGTTGTCGGATCGGGAATCGGGAGAAAGTCAATGACCTGTTTTCCCGGCCGGACCACCAGCAAGCCCTCGGATTTTCCATGCCACATGGGATCCACAACCATCACGGCAATGCTGTACTTGCCCGCATCGATCGGCGGCTCTTTTGTGCCGTCATAAGTCACCAGCACCTTCAGATCGGGCGGTATTGTTTCCACACGCGCCACGCGAGGTCTGCCGTTGTAGGCCTGTTCCAACCCCGACAGGACAATCTTGGCTTCCGCTGTGCTCACCCGGAAACTCTGGAAAACATCCTTGGCCGGCGCCCAGTGCTCGTCGCCGGGTTGGCTGGCTTTCACTGTCACCTTGCCGGCCCCCCTGAAAGTCAGAGCATTGCCAGCTAATTGCGCGGGTCCCTCCTCAACGGAGAACTCAACTGGCAAGCCACTCGAAGCCGTGGCAATCAACGCTACTGTCGAGGTCGCGATCTGGTCTGGAATCGGTGGAAAATCAATCTTTTGCGCGGCCGTCTTCGCCGGCAGTTGCGAATTCGTCATCTGCCATTGCGCGCCGGCAATGGTCCCCCCCAGCAACAGCCCAACCACAACCAGCATGCGGATGACGACATAATGTGCCGTCGCCACGGTCCGGTTTATTTTGTTGGAACTGCTATTTTTCATCTTTCCGATCGGCTTATTTATTAGGATTATGTTAAGAATAATCCCGACATCCTCGCCATACACAGCCGTAAAATACTATATCATGCAGATAACCGCAATAAATATACGATTAATTTTTGATTAATTTTTCGGCGATATTCATTGAATATTATGCCGATATGTTCTCAATTTCCCATATCAGGAAAGACGGATTTTAACGGCGTTATTCCAATCGGATTGCATTCATTTTATCACGATTTACCGCCATATCATTTACTTTATGGACGGCGGATCAGATGATATGAAGAGCGTATTTTATATATTAAGATTTCGTTAATTTATTATTATAACGTTACAATAATACGTCCTGGATCTGCCGGCATTTGATTTGATGGACAACGTCCCGCCTCTATTTCATGGAATCAAAAGGGGCCAGAACCACCATGACTGAATTCGGGCCGGATTGTAGGGCTGGAATGGTCGCAGACCTTCCAGCCTTGCCCGGCGGGAAGGTTTCGTTCCTCAACCCTTCCTGCCCTACACAACCCCTACAGGAACAGCCATGGCCGCTGGCGGTGGATCAAGGCGCGTGCTGCGGGATCTTGATCCGGTAATGGCGGACGGCGTTGGTGGGATAAGCGGTGTCCACCCAGTCGGTATAAGCGCCCGCGCCGTACACGGTGTCGAGGTGGTGCCAGGCGTTTGCGTTGGGCAGGTCGTTGTCGTTGCCTTCAATGTAATAGGCCCGCCCTGAGATGGACTGGAAGCGCAGCATCATGCCGTTGGTCACCACCATCTGCATTTCCCAGCCAATATAGCTGTCCGGCGCCATCGGGTCGGTGCTGGCGACCCATTCGGCGTAGTTGGAAAACTTGTCGTTGTCGTAGTCGCCTTCTTTGGTTTGTGAGAGATCGCCGCCGAAATAGCGGAACTCCCAGTCATCGGGAATGTCGTTGCCGTTGGCATCCCACGGCACAATGATGGTGGCGCTATTGGTGACGATGTTCACCCCGTCGTCGGCCACAAACGACACCACGCTGGTTGACCCGGCCGAGCCCATGTTGGTGACCCACCAGGCGAATACGCCATTGTTTGTGGTGAATGTGGCGGTGAACGGCAGGGCGCCCACGGTCAACGTCACGGGATCATCCTCCGGATCGGTCAGGCTGACGATGAAGGTGTTGGTGGAGCCGACGGCGTTGGTATGGGGCCCCGGCGGCGTGAACTCGATCACAGGCGGCTCGTTGCTGACATCGTCGGCAAAGAAACCGAACGAAAACGCAATGGTGTTGGTGCCCATGAGCTCGACCTGACGAGTCTGGGCTTGGTTGCGCATGGGCACGGAGTCGTATTCGTGGCTGGCGTGATCATCGCGGGCACTCATGTTGACCTGTCCTTGGGTCATTTGCAGCACAACCCCGGACTGAATATTCGTGGTCGCCAGGGCCACTACTCCGCCCGTGGCGCTGATGGTGTCCACAAGCCCGCGCTGCCCGTTCAGCAGCAGCTCGCTCAAATTGGGCGAGAAGCCATTGCGGACATACAACACCCCGCCATTGAGCGTTGGGCTGATGGCGTATTGCACCGCAAAGCTCGTGGCGGTTGGCGCAAGAGTGACGGTTTTGCTGATCTTGCCGTCGGCGGCGGTCAGCTTCCAGCCATCGGTGACGCCGCTGGTGGTGAGGGTGTAGAGGTCGTTGATGTAGTTTGTGGTGCCCGCGTACCAATCTTTCAACGCGGAGGTGCGATAGGCCACCACGGCGCCGGTGTTGGTGTCGAGGTTGCTGGTGCCTTCGATTTCGCGGGAGGTGCCGGGATAGGAGGCCAGGTTGCCGATCATTTGGCGCACACGGCCGTTGCCATCGCGATGCCAAGCGGCAATCATGCGTCCACCGCTCCGTTCAAACACGGCGGCCACGTGCTTGTTGTAGAGCACGTATTCGACTTCGCCGTCTTGATCCACATCGAGACTGGTGGCGGTGGTGGTGGCGAGGCCGGGCGCGGCGGCGGCCCACGAATCCACCCACGAATAGAGGCTGGCCAGCCGGGTTTGGCTCTGGGCGTGGCGGGCAAAATCAATCAGACTTTGGTTGCCGCCGGCGGGGTTGATGTAGCCGCCGAAGCTCCACTGGGTCAGGTCGTTGTTGTCTTCGCTGTGGAATGCGGTCTCGAAGACGGAGGCGTGCAGGACTTCGCGGGCGAGACGCTGGACATCGGCATTGGTGATGCCGGCCACGAGCGTCCACGTATTCGAGATGATGCCGCCGGTATAGGTCATGCCGTAAGCGGTCGGATTGGTGACC
>CAZNGD010000136.1:0-6154 GCA_964572295.1 uncultured Verrucomicrobiota bacterium | reverse complement strand
ACGTACACTCTTTCCCTACACGACGCTCTTCCGATCTTGATGCGCTTGACCAGCGGCCGCAACTTGCGCACATCGCGCTCGTTTTGGGTCCCAATAATTCGCTTCAATAGCCACTGCATACCATCTCGCTTCCACCAGCGGTAAATCTAACCGGAATAATAAATCGGAAAACTTTACCCCCCTTCGCCCCCCCCTGACAAGCACCGAACCGCTCCCCAGGAAAAACGCTAAAAATCACATTTTTTAGGGATTTTGCCCCATTTTTTGCCGTTTTTGGCCATTTTTTACCATTTTTTGAGGTTTTTTGGCCTATTTTTGAGAAAATAGTCAAAATGAAGGACAAAAAAACATGGCCATGCCCCGCCCCATTCTCTCGCTTTGGCACAACGCCGCGCGGGAGGAATGCTCGACAGGGCACGCGGTCGCGTTTATGCTGGTGGATGACATGCAACCCATCTCCCGTACAGAATTGGTCTATGGGTTCACACCCGAGCCCGGTCTGGTGGCCGTGGAACATCACCCCGGCGACACCGCCGACTCCATGACGCTGTTTGTGCGGCACGAGGGCCGCTTGCTGTCCCGCCAAGAACCGTTCACTCCCTTCTTGTGGCTGACCAAGGCCGACTGGCTGCAAGACCTTGCCCCGGCCCCCGACACCGTGCGGTTGGCGGGCGATAATCCGTTGCGCTATCTGGCGCGTTTCCCCACCTGGAGCGCCATGGAAAAGGCGCTCGCGCACCTGCGCAAAGCCACCGGGCGCACGGCATCGGACCCCGGCGCGCCGTACTTCGTTCTCCGCGACCCCGTGCAGCAATTCCTGCTGGCGACCGGGCGAACCTCTTTCGGCGACATGACGCTGCCCGACTTGCGGTCGCTTTATGTGGACATCGCCACCGATTGCGATCCCGCGCGCGATTTTTCCAACGCCGAGCGCCCCGAAGATCGCATTTTGGCCATCGCGCTGGCGGATGGCCAAGGCTGGGAGCTGGTGCTCGATGGCCGCACGCTCGATGAACGGGCGCTGCTGCAGGAGTTTTGCCGCGTGGTGCGTCAACGCAACCCGGATTTGATTGCCGGCCACAACCTGTTTCGCTTTGACCTGCCCTATCTGGTCGCGCGCGCCAAACGGCACCGCGTGGCGCTGAATCTCGGCCGCGACGGCTCCGCCCTCACCGCGCGCGCCTCGCGCTACACCGCCGCGGAACGCACCGTGGCCTTCACCCATTTTCACGCGCATGGACGGCATCTGGCGGATACCTATTTGCTGGCGCTCGGCTATGATGTGTCGCACCGCGCGCTGGAGCACCATTCGCTCAAGGCCGTGGCGCGGCACTTCGGCGTGGCCACGCCCCCCCACCCCGCCCAGGAAGGCCGCCCCATGGCCGCCACCTTCCGCGAGGACCACGCCGCTTTCCTGCGCCGGGCCCACGACCACATCAGCGAAACCGCCGCCATCACGCCGATTCTGCTGAATGCGTTTTTCGCGCAAAGCATGTTGGTGCCGCTGCCGCTGGAAGCCGTCTGCTTGCGCGGCACGGCAAGCAAAGTGGAGGCCCTGCTGCTGCGCGAATATCTGCGCGGCCAGCATTCCATCCCCGCGCCCGATCCGCCGCAAACCTTCGCCGGCGGCTATACCGACCTGTTCTACGAGGGCCTCGCCCGCCAGGTGCATCACTGCGACGTCCGCTCGCTCTATCCGTCCATTTTGCTGCGCGAAGGCCGCAACCCGCGGCACGATGCCTGCGGCGTCTTTCTGCAACTGCTCGCACACCTGCGCGACTTCCGGCTCGAAGCCAAGCAGCGCGCGCGCGCGCCGGATTTGCCGCCCGCCGTCGCCGGGCGCTGGGAAGCCCTGCAAACCACCTTCAAATTGCTGATCAACTCGTTCTATGGCTACCTCGGCTTCCCGATGGCGCGCTTCAACGATTATGATCTGGCCGCCGCCGTCACCGAAATCGGCCGCGGCATTCTGCGCGGCATGGTCGCCACCCTGCGCGACCTCGGCGCGCGGCCCATTGAAATTGATACCGACGGCATCTACTTCACGCCGCCGGAAAACCTCGCCCCCGACGCGCTGGAGGCGTTTCATGAACGCTTCCGCGCGCATCTGCCAACCGGCATCGAAGTCGAGTTCGACGGCCAATATCCCGCGATGTTTTCCTACAAAATGAAAAACTACGCGCTGCTGGAAGCCGACGGTTCGGTCATCATCAAGGGCGCCGCCCTCAAATCGCGCGGGCTGGAACCGTTTTTGCGCGATCACCTGCGCGATTGGTTGACGCTCACGCTCAACGGCCAGGCCGAGGACATCCCCGCCATGACGGCGCAACGGCGGGCCGATATCGCGCTGCGCCGCCTGCCCATCACCGCCCTGGCCAAGACGGAATGGCTCGCCGACTCTCCCGCCACCTATCAACGGAAGCGCGAGGCCGGCGGCAAATCGCGGCAGGCGGTCTATGAAGTCGCGCTGGCCTCCGGCCGCGGCTTCCAGGCGGGAGACGCCGTGTCGTATTACGTCACCGGCGAAAGGAAAAGCGTGCCGGTTCACTCCCACGCCAAGTTGATCTCCGCGTTCGATCCCCAACAGCGCGACGAAAACGTGGCCTATTACGTGGCCAAACTTGACGCGCTCATCAAAAAGTTGGATGCTCGCCTGCCGGAAAGTGATCCGCCCCATGACGATCAGCCCACACTATTTTAGCGCCGCGAATAATCCGCCAATCGGCCCGGCGATGACGGCCGCGGCGCGCGAGGAGAACAGATGAAAACTTGGACAACCCCGTTGCCCCCCCCCCGGCCCCATGCCCGCCGGACAACGCGCCACGGCTTCACGCTGGTGGAAATCCTGGTGGTGATCGCCATCATCTCCCTGCTCGCGGGCGTGGTGCTGCTGAATGTGGCCCCGCAACTGGGCATGGGCAAACAGGCCACCGCGCGCGCGCAAATCAAAGTGTTCGTTTCCGCGCTCGACACCTATAACATGGCCAGCGGCCGCTATCCCACCCAAGCCCAGGGGCTCGCTGCGCTCGTGCGCAAACCAACGCAACCGCCCATCCCCGATACCTATCCCGATGGCGGCTATCTGCAAGGCCGCGCCATCCCCCTCGACCCCTGGAAAAATCCGTACGTGTACCTCATTCCCGGCCGCCAAAATGAGCCGTTCGAGGTCCTCTCCTACGGCGCCGATGGCGAACCCGGCGGCCAAGGCAACAACGCCGACCTGGCCTCCAGCGACGCGCAATAGAGCTTTTGCAGGGCGGGAATGGTTGAGGCACGAAACCTTCCCGCCGCAAAAGGCTGGAAGGTCTGCAACCGTTCCAGCCCCGCAATCCAAATTGTTGTTCTTGAATTCCGCACTGGGACACCCAACGAAAAAGCCGCAGGGAATTCCCTGCGGCCGCCATGGCCAACGATGGCCAAGAACTTTATTTCAACTTCGCGTTGATTTCCGCTTCGGCCAGCGACCAGAAATACGCGCTGTCGCCGTTGAATCCATGACGCTCAGCGACGTAATAGGCCGCCTCTTGAATCATGCGGTAGCGTTCTTCCGGGGTAAGCGTCGCCTTGCTGGCGGCACTCTTCACCACGGGCTTGGCGGCCGGCTTGGCGGCCGACTTGGCCGCAGCCTTGGGCGCCTTCGGCGCCGTTGTGGCGGATTTCTTCACTTTCGTTTTTTTAGTATCCTTCATTTTCAGAACTCCTGCATCGGGGCGGTCCGAAGCGTTTATTGGGTTGACACCTGCTCCCCACAGCGGGGTGCAAATCTGCGCAAACTCTATTGTACCGCGTCGGCTTTGCAAGCCCTTTTTTGGATAAATAATCCAGTGAATCCAGATGTTTTAACGTATTCCCCAGCCGGACAATAAGATAGATTTTTATAGAAATCAATCGTTTTACCTTGGCGATCAGTCCACAAACCAGCTCTTTAACGCGATTTTAACCATTCTTTCAGCCAAATCAACGCCTTGACATTATTCGCCCGCTGCCCCCATTTGTCATCATCCTCGCCCGGCGCGTAACTTCCCTTTTGTCCTTCCTTCAACCGTCTGAATGCCACGCCGGAGCCTTTTGCTGTTTCGCCACGAATTGTGCCGGACGTTCACTGACACATACGGCGCCGAAATCCAGAGTGCCTTGTCTTGGGATCAGATACTTGGCCAGCCCCGCCGTCTGGACAAGATTGTCCGGCAGTGGCAACCGCTCTAATGAACGCGGTTCGACCTTGATGGCATCGCCACCATAGGATTTTCCCACTTTCTTAAGATTGCCAATGGTTTCTGGGTGGGAGAGCACCCGCCATAGCCGTTCAATGAATTCAGAAGAAGGGTCTTTGGGGTAAACGCAAAGCAGGCACGTGAGGGGCACTACGTCGGCCCGGTTCCGAATGAAGCGCACACTTCGCCTTCCAAGATATGCAAACAAGATCGGTGGCGGCTTCCGTGTCTCCATCCGATACCATGGCTTTCGCGTTTTAATGAGCGTTTTGTCTGGCAGACCGCTTTTTTCGCCATGCTTAAGATACGTCTGGACACGCGCGGGCAATTGCTCAAACGGCACGCCGTTGACGTTCAGCACCCGGGTGGGCCGCCCCGTGTTTTCCAAACGTGAAATATCCTCTGGATCGAAGTGCGCGCCTTGAACATCGCGCATTCGTCCAACCGCCTTCACCAGCAAAGATTCAGGGATTCCTAATTCCTTGGCGCGAGCGGCAGTCATAAAGAAAAAGTCATTGTGACCGGTAACAATGCCCCGCATCACAGATGCGAAGTCGCCAAGTGTGTATTGATGCGTAATGCCGTCACACGGTGGCCGGGACAAGCCGGATATCAAGCCTTCGGTCAGCCATCGGCGGTGGACTTGAATGCCCCTGAAATTTCGTTGAGTAGGTGCCATGACCAGTTTGGTCAACCCTGTGGAATCGGCATCCAAACATTTCACCCAGGAAAATTCCTTTAGCGGACTCTTATTGCGGATGAGAAAGACGACCGGGTTAGTGTCCACATCAGGGAATGGGGTGGCTTCGGCAGTAAACGTAACGACCATATCCAACCGGTACCGAGAGCAAATCCACTGCCAAAGAGCGTGTGCAAACACCCCCTCGCATATATCTGCCGAAACAATAAAAGCCAGACGCCCCCCAGGAGCCAACGTCTGCAGTGCCCTGATCAGAAAATAGACATGCAATCCGGCCCTCGCGTCAATGGGCCGACCGGTGGCATGGCGGGCAAACTCCTTCAGAGATGCCTTCTGTGTCGGGGATAAACGGTGATGGCGGATATAGGGGGGATTGGCAATGATGGCCGGGAAGAGTTCTGGCGGCGGATCAAGAACAAAGTCTCGCAGCTCCACATTCCGCAAGTCGCGGTCATCCAGTCCCGACATTCTGGCTTGGCCCAACACCTCTGGATCAATGTCGCGGCCAAATAGCGCCAAGTCAAAGGCGTGTGCATGCGCATAACGTTTTGCCGCACGAAAGAAGGCCCCTTCCCCTAGAGCGGGATCAAGCAGGCGGGATGGCTGGTCCTGCAACACGTAGGCGGCCATAAAGTCCGCAGCCCAGTCAGGGGTCCAAAACTGTCCTTTCTTACGCAGGGCCTCTCTGGCCAGCCCCGTACGCGGCCGTTTAGATGTCTGTTTTTTCGGCATTTTGCTCTACTGGATCGAATCCAAGACGGAGAGTGCGTCGGCTGATAATTGAGATTTTCCGCCAACAAAACGCACGTAGGGCAGGATATGTCCGTTCTTGTCAGTTATGGAGTCTGCCACTAGTTGAGGCTCTTCAATCGTTTGCGCCAATGGATAGGCGTACCGATAATAGATTTTATAGATGATCTTCTTGGTCGTGGCTCCACCTGGCGCCTGAAACACCTGTTCGGTTGGCGCGATATCACCCCGCGCAAACAGTTTCTCTGCATCCGAGAAAGAGATGCCATACGCCTCGTCAAAGAACGCGTGCCAAACGTGAACCGGAATCTTGCTCTTGCGCTGCCAGTTCTTCAGGGGAGTTCGATCTTCGTCTTTGATTATGATCGTTGGCAGGACGGCCGCTTTTTTAAGACCCGCCCGGCCGCCAAGCCGCTTTTGAGGCGTCAATGGGGTGGCATAGTCCGGCATCTGTTTGAGATCGGAAGAGCGTCGTGTAGGGAAAGAGTGT
>CAZNGD010000135.1:0-6202 GCA_964572295.1 uncultured Verrucomicrobiota bacterium | reverse complement strand
CGAACCCACCAGCACGGGTAGCCGGGTGGCGGCATGGACCGCGCGCAGTTCGTCGAGGCTGGCGGCTTCGCCGGTGGCCGCGCCGGTCAGAATGAGCCCATCGGCCAGAAAATAGTCGGCCGCATGGGCGGTTTGCACGATATCCACATCGGCGGTGATGGCGTGGGCGGAATGCTTCTTTTTGATGTCGGTGAAAATGGCAATGGACTCCGCGCCGATGCGCCGCCGGTAGCGCAGCAGCTCGCCCGCGCACGAATCCATGTAGCCCTCGTCGGCCACGTGGCCAAAAACAAAGCCCTCGGCCCGGATGAAATCCGCCCCGGCGGCCAACGCGGCGGCAAGAGCCTGCTGGTTGGCGCCAGCCAGGATTTGGATGCCCAGCGGCAGGGTGGGGTGGGCGCGCTTAATTTCGCGGGCGGCCACCGTCATCGCGGCGGTGATTTCCGGCCCGGGATTTTTGACATAGGGAATGTCGTGCATGTTTTCGATCATCAGCGCCTGAATGCCGCAAGCGTGATGGGTGGCGGCCTCGTCCAGCGCCGTCGCCAGGATGGCCGGCCAATCGTTGGCATGACGCGGCGCGCCCGGCAGGGCGCGCAGGTGAATCATGCCAATGACCACCTTGCGGCGTTCACCAAACAAGCGCGTAAAGGTCGGCGTAATCATGGGGCCGCGGCGGCCGTTTCCCCGGCAGGCTTTTTGGTCCTGGCGCGCGCAGCGGGCGGCTCGGCGGGCTTCGTCGGCCAGCCGGTTGCAATCGAGCCGTCCAGAATGCGCCGCTGAATGTCCACGATCTCCTTTTGCAGGCGTTCCGGGATGGCATCGCCATAATCGTGATAGGAAGCCAAGCCCACGCCGTGATTGGCCAGATTGCCGATGTAGCGCGAGCCGCCCCAAAACTGGTTGTCCAAGGCGGCCACCACCACTTGCTTCACGGCGCGATCCATCCGCTTGAGGCAGGACGTCAGCAGGACTTCGCGATATTCCACCAGCGTGTTGTATTGGTCGGTATCCACGCCGATGGCCCATTTGCCGCGCTGCTTGGCCGCGGCAATGCCGCCATTGCCGGAAATGGACCCTACGCCGAAAATGACTTCGGCCCCGTCATCGAGCAGGCGCAGCCCCAGTTTTTTGCCGCCGGCAAAATCGCCGAATGAGCCAACGTAGTCGCCGAGAATGCGCACGTCGCGGTTTTTGACCTCGTTGTAGTGCTGCGCGCCATTTCGGAAACCGACGATAAACTGATTGACGCTGGCGCAGTCTTCGCCGCCCACCCAGGCAATGGCCGGGTCCTGCGGGTCTTGCAAATCGGCCCACGCGGCGGCGAGGTAGCCGGCCGGAAACGCGCATTCATCCACCTGGAAGGTCAGCACCCAGACGTTGTGCGGAATGTCCTCGAAGTCGCCATCCACGCTGGCGAACAGGGTGCGGGGGTAGGAGGCGGCGACATTCTGCACGGCATCCGCCATGCGGTAGCCGATGCCCAGAATGAGGCGGTAATCGCGTTCCGCCAGCGCGGTGAGCTTGCGCTCGAAGTTGGCGGGGGTGATCGGTTCGGCAAACTGCACATAGATGGGCGTGCCGGAATAGAGCAGTTCCTCGAGCCCTTCACGGCAGTTCTGGCTGAAGGAGCTGTCGCTGAAGCTGCCGCCATCCGACAGCATGGCCACCCGCATGGGGCCCGGGCGGCTGCGGCTGGGCAGTTGCGCCGTGGCGCCCACCGCCAAAGCCAGGGTGATCAGAAGTGCGTTGGTGATTCGGTTCATGCTCAATCCATCCTGTCGCCGAGTGTGATTTCCTGTTGACTCCGGCAACCATAGGCCGTCGCGCCCCGGATTGCACGTTTTTTTATGCCCGCGCGGAATGTGAAAAAAAGATGCACAAGGGGATTGCCAGCGGCGAAAGGTCTTGGTACTGTGCGCGCTACTTTGTGTCAAAAGACCAAATGTGGAAGGAACGAAAAGAACGATATGCCGACGATTAATCAATTGGTAAAGAAAGGCCGCCAGCCGCTCAGTTCAAAGCGGAAATCCCCTGCTTTGCAGCGCTGTCCCCAGCGCCGTGGCGTGTGCCTGCTGGTCAAAACCATGACCCCGAAGAAGCCCAACTCCGCCCTGCGCAAGGTGGCGCGCGTGCGCCTGACCAACGGCGAAGAAGTCTCCGCCTATATCCCCGGCGAAGGCCACAACCTGCAGGAGCACAGCATGGTGCTCGTGCGCGGTGGCCGCGTGAAGGATTTGCCCGGTGTGCGTTATCACATCGTGCGCGGCACGTTGGATTGCCTCGGCATCGAGAGCCGTCGGCGCAGCCGTTCCAAGTACGGCACCAAGACCCCCAAGGCGGCAAAGTAGGAGGCGGGCAGCATGAGACGGCGTAGAGCAGAATCGCGTGAGTTCGCCCCGGATGCCCGCTATGGCAGCGTCTTGGTGACCCACCTGACCAACATCATCATGAGCCGCGGCAAAAAGTCCACGGCCCAGCGCACCGTGTATGGCGCGTTGGATCAGCTCAAGGAGCAGACCGACGGCAAAGACCCCATCGAGGTCTTCCAGCAGGCGCTCGACAACATCAAGCCCAAGGTGGAAGTCAAGAGCCGCCGCGTGGGTGGCGCCACCTATCAGGTGCCCGTGGAAGTTCCCGCCAGCCGCCAGACCAGCTTGGCCTTGCGCTGGATTGTGGATTATAGCCGCGGGCGCAAGGGCGCTTCCATGCAGCGCGCGCTGGCGATCGAAATCCTCGATGCCTTCAAGAACCAGGGCAACGCGATCAAGAAGCGCGACGATACGCACAAAATGGCCGCCGCCAACAAGGCGTTCGCTCATTACCGCTGGTAAGGAATCCAACCAGATGGTTGCCACAAGGACGCCCGCCGGGCGTCCTTTTTCGTTTGGCAAAGCTCTTGCCACCGCCCCAGGATTGGGCCAGATTGAAGTCAAAGTGGATGGAACAACATGAACCCGCGTATTCGCCAAGCCGTTGAACAACTGACCGCCTACACCCCCGGTGAACAGCCGCGGGTTCCCGGCCTGATCAAGCTCAACACCAACGAGAATCCCTATCCGCCCAGCCCCGCCGTGACCGCCGTGTTGCGCAGCATGGCACCCGAATCGCTGCGGCTCTATCCCGACCCGGTGTGTTCCGCCGTGCGCGCGCGGGTGGCCGCGCTGTGCCGTTGCGCGCCCGAACAGGTATTCATCGGCAATGGTTCGGATGAGGTTTTGCGCCTGTGTACCCGTGCCTTCACCCAGCCGGGGGGGGCGGTGGCCTCCTTCGCGCCATCCTATTCCTTATATCCCGTGCTGGCCGCGGCCGAGGACGTTGGTTTTCAGGAAGTGCCGTTGCCGGATGATTTCTCGTGGGTGGTGCCGCCGGCGGATTTGGCGGCCACGCTCTTTTGGGTGGCCAACCCCAATGCGCCGACGGGCGTGTTTTATCCGGTGGAGGCGATTCGCGAGTTCAGCGCACGTTTTGCGGGCGTGGTGGCGGTGGACGAGGCTTACGTGGACTTTGCGGGCGGGCGCGACTGCCTGGCATTGGCGCGGGAACTGCCCAATGTGCTGGTGTGCCGCACCCTGTCCAAATCGTACTCGCTGGCCGGGCTGCGCCTGGGGTACGCCGTGGGCCCGCCGGAACTGATCGCCGCATTGTACAAGCTGAAGGATTCCTACAACGTGGACGCCCTGGCCCAACGGATTGCGCTGGCCGCGCTGAATGATGTGCCCTGGATGCAGGAAAACGCGCGGCGCATTGTCGCCACCCGCGAGCGAGTGACCGCGGCCTTGCAGCAGCGCGGGTTTTATGTTGTGCCCTCGGCCGCCAACTTCCTTTTTGCCCAACCGCCGGTCGGTTTGCCCGCTGCGCAACTGTTTGCCGCCCTCCGCCAAAAAAATATTTTGGTTCGTTATTTTCCCGGACCGCGCACCAGCCGCTTCCTGCGCATCAGCATCGGCACCGCTGCCGAAATGGATGCCCTGCTGGCGGCCCTGCCGGAAATAGCCGTTGACGATTCCTTTCGCCAGTGGGTATAAGTCTTGCCGAACAGCGGCATTTAGCAAGGAGACGGCATGGTACGGATGGCTTGGAGCGGAATACCAGCGAGCGGCGCGGCGACGGCTGCGGTCGGCTGCGGCTGGGGCGCGGACAACAAGACCACAAGCGGAAGCGATCGCAATTGCGGGGTACATTACATTGGCAGGCGCCCTCTGTTTTTCGGACCAACGAACGGGATTCAATTGCTTGCCGCTGTTTCCATGGATGCCATTCTGGTCGCGCGGCCCCAATGAGTTTTGCCCGGAAGACCCGGCACCCAGTCCGGCTGATGGCCCGCACTTGTCAGGATTTTCAACAGGATTTTGGCACAGGGTGTTTTTGTTTGCAAACGATGCCGTTTTACTGTCTACTGTCCTTCATGAAGGTCACGGCGACCTGATTGTTATCCAGAAAGAGCAGATGATGAGAACCACGATGACGGGCGTTTTGTTGTTGAGTCTAGTGGTCTTGGGCGCAAGTGTTGCCCAAGGCCAAGAAAATGCTCCCGCTGATCTCGTGGCCATGGGGGCATTGCAACAACAGGTTAAGGCTCGTGTGGACTCCTTGCGCACTGCGGATTGGGAAACCCTGAAAAAAGCGCAAGATGAGTGCTGGGAAAAGGCGCAAACACTGGGCGATCGTGCTCCTGTATTGCGGCATGAAGCCCGCGAAGCCTATGAAGAGGCACGCTTGAACTCCGAGATTGCCAAAGACTATCGTCAACAGATCGCCACGCTGGAAAAGCAGATGGATCAAGCGTTGCGCGACCTGCCGGAAGTGAAAGACAAGCTGGCCGAAATCCAGCAGGTGGAACGGGAAATGCTGCTGGAGTTGCAGGTGAGAACGGCGTTGGCCGGCATGATGGCTGCGCTTGAAAGCGCGGCGGTGCCGACGGAATAACAGGTTATTGGTACTTTCGAATAGGATGCAGCTAGGGAAGCAAGAGGTGGCCATGCAAGCGGTGAACATGTTGATGCGCAAACCAGCCGGAGTGCTTTTGAGCAGTCTGGCGTTGTTTTTTTGTGTTCTGGGCCGCCCGGCCGCGCGGGCGGATGTCCCTGGGCTTTATCCCACTTATCTGGAATACGCCCTGGCCAACGAGTGGGTGGAGGTGGAAATTGATTCTTCCACCGGCAAAACCAATTTGACCTGGCAGAGCGGGTATGAGCCGACCGATGACAAGGATGGTGACGGTCTTCTGAACCGCGAAGAATTCAACGGCTGGAAAACAACCATTAACGGGAAATCGGGGTGGTTTACCTGCAACTCAACCCTGCTGGGTAGTGAGCACCATTTCGGCTGGGGGTCGAATCCCGAAGCCTTCGATTCGGACTGCGATGGGATTTCCGACCTGTACGAGCGATATGCCGGCACCAACCCACGCAGCGGTGATACCGATGGCGATGGCCTGAAAGACCCGGTAGAAATCTATGCGGGACTGAGCCCGTTGGACGACGGTTTCATCTATGACAACTCCGTGGATCCTCCCGTGAAAATGGAGGATGACACCGGCAATCCGATGCGAACCTTGTGGCATCCGGACATGGACATTGACGGCGATGGCCTGCCGACCAAGAAAGAATTAAAAAAGGCCAATGATATTTCTTTTGGAAAAGACTGTCCTGAACTTGGAGAGACTGGCCCCCATTTCCCCTGGGAGAAATTGGACGGCGTGGTCTGGACCGATCCACTGGACTGCGATACGGACAGCGATTGGCTGCTCGATTCCTTTGAACGGACTTGGAAGGGGTTCAAACCCATCGAAAAAGAGCCCGTGGGCGACACGTTCCACTATAATTCCGATGCCGATCGTGATGGCTTGACCAATTTCCGCGAGCAATGCCTGCACCCGCTGCTGGCCCACGGCTGGGGCAATCCGCTGGCCACCTGGCCCTTTGGTAAAAGCAAATTCAAGGATGTGGCCGGAGAGGAATCATTTTTCGTCGAGAAGATCGGCACGCGTTTTGGCTCCGACAAGGGCAAGAATGCCGGCCGCATTCTGGAAGGGATTCCGGGCTACCTGCAACAGGCCCAGTTCAATATGTTTGACCTGATGAACCCCATTCAAAACCGCGCGTTTTATTACAAAAACTCGTATGACACGGACGGCTTGGCATCGCCGGTATTGGCCGGCTTGCCGGGCACCATCAAGTGGGCGGGGCCCAAGACCTAT
>CAZNGD010000134.1:0-6207 GCA_964572295.1 uncultured Verrucomicrobiota bacterium | reverse complement strand
CCCCCCCCCCCCCCCCCCCCCCCCCCCGCCCCCCCCCCCCCGCCCCCCGCCCCCGCGCCGCGCCCCCCCGCCCCCCCCCCCCCCCCCCCCCCCCCCCCGCCAGGCGTGGCGCAGCTCCGGGCTTTGCATCGGGCGCAACCAGTGGTAGGATGTCCCCTTATGTGAGGAGATGCGCCCGTGAAATGGATTTATGCTGTTTTGATGTTGACCCTAGGGTGCGGCCCGGCCGCCTTGGCCCAGGAGGACCCAGCCCCGCCACCGGTCCCCGCCATGAATGTGGAATCAGAACCCGAGCCGGCGGCACCGGCAATGGACCCCGAAAAGGATACAACTACTATGGTCATCATCAACACGAGCATGGGCGAGATTCACGTGAAATTGGCTGCCGACAAAGCGCCGGTGACCGTGGCTAACTTTTTGGCCTATGTGGACGATGGATTTTTTAACGGCACCATTTTTCACCGCGTGATTGATGGGTTCATGATTCAGGGCGGCGGCTTTGAGCCCAATATGCGGCAGAAACCCACCCGCGCGCCCATCAAGAATGAGGCCGCCAATGGTCTGGCCAATCGCCGCGGCACCATCGCCATGGCGCGGACGCCCGTGGTGGATAGCGCGACCGCGCAATTTTTCATCAACGTGAAGGACAACGCCTTTCTCGATTACCGCGCGCCCCATCCGCAGGGGTTCGGCTATTGCGTGTTCGGCGAAGTGGTGGCGGGCATGGATGTGGTGGACAAAATCAAGGCGGTGCGGACGGGCATCAAGGCGGGCATGAGCGATGTGCCGCTGGAGACGGTCCAGATCCTTTCGATCACGCGCGCGCCCTAGCAGACAAACAGGCGGGCGGGAGACGTCGCCCGGAGAGGACGGCGAGCATGAGCAAACGCGCCAGCAACGTGTGGGTGGGCTTCGACCTGGGCGGCACCAAAATGATGGCGGTGGTCTTTGATCAGCATTTCAAGGTGCTCGCCACGACCAAGGCCAAAACACCGGTCAACGAGGGCCCCCAAGCGGTCTTGACGCAGATTCGCGCGACCATTCAGGAAGCGCTGCGCGAGGCCAAAATCGGGACGCGCGCCCTTAGCGGGATTGGGGTGGGCTGTCCGGGCGTGTTGGATTTGGATGCCGGCGTGATTCTGGAAGCGCCCAATCTGGCGTGGCGGCGGGTGCCGTTGCGGCGGCTGCTGGGGCAGTGGTTCCGCTGCCGCGTGGTGCTGGCCAATGATGTGGATGCTGGCACCTACGGGGAATATCGCTTTGGCGCCGGTCAGGATGCCCGGATGCTGGTGGGCGTATTTCCCGGCACCGGCATCGGCGGCGGCTGCGTGTACGAGGGCAAACTGCTGCGCGGCAAGAAGGGGTCCGCCATGGAAATCGGCCACATCCCGACCCGCGAAAACAGCCGGTTATGCGGCTGCGGGCGGCGCGGCTGTCTGGAAGCGCTGGCCGGACGGTTGGCCATCTCGGCCGAGGTGGCCCAAGCGGTGTATCGGGGTGAAGCGCCCTATCTCGCGGCGCATGCGGGAAGCGACCTGAAAAAAATGAAGAGCGGATTGCTCGCCAAGGCCATCAAGGCTGGCGATGTGGTGGTGGTGCGCATTGTCGGCGATGCCATGCGCCTGCTGGGCCGCGCCATCGGCGGCGTGGTGAATCTGCTCGCGCCGGATGTCATCGTGCTGGGGGGCGGGCTGGTGGAGGCCATGCCGCAATTCGTGCTCAAGGCGGTGAAAGCCGGCCTGCAGGAAACGGCCATGACGGCGTTCACCCGGCAGCTTCTGGTGCGGAGTGCCAAACTGGGCGACAACGCCACGGCCCTGGGGGCGGCGGCGCTCGCGGCGGAGGCGCGCGGATGATGACGGACCGGGAACATTCTGCGCTTCCTGCGGATGGCGCGCCGGCCACCGCGCCGGTGGCATCGCCGGACATGGTGCGGCGGCAGGTGGCGGCCATTGATATCGGTTCCTCGGCCTTGCGCCTGGACATTGGGGAAATCAGCGCGCCGGGTCATGTGCGGCTGTTGGAAAGCCTGCGTCATGGCGTGCGGCTGGGCAAGGATGTCTTCACCAAGGGGCGGGTGGAGCAGGACACCATGCGCCGTTGCGTGGCCATCATGAAAAACTACAGCCGCTTGCTGAAGGAATATGGGGTGACGCGCCCCGATCAGGTGCGCGCAGTGGCGACCAGCTTCGCGCGCGAGGCGGCCAATCGCGACATGTTTGTGGACCGCATCAGCACGGCGACCGGCATTGCGGTGAACGTGCTGGAGGAATCCGAAGAATCGCGCCTGACCTATCTGGCCGTGCGCGAACTATTGATCGCGGGCGGCTTGCTGGATGCGCGCAATGTGGTGGTGCTGGAAATCGGCGGTGGGCAGACCATCCTGCTCTATATCCGCAACCGGCTGGTCACCGTGGCGCAGGTGTTTCGCGCGGGCGCGTTGCGCACCCGCGAGCTGGTGACGGTGGCGGGCACCACCGGCGCGCAGTTGAAGGGGGTTCTGAAGGCGTACGCCATGGAATTGGTGGAGCAAATCCATCAGGCCATCCCGGCGGAAAAAATTTCCGCGTTGGTGGTGATGGGGGCCGGCGCCCGTTTTGCCGTGGAGCAGGGCGGCGCGATTCCGCTGGCCGCGGAGCCGCGGCTGGCGGTGGTGCCGACGGCCAAGCTGGCGGAAGTGGCCGAACAGGTCGCGCCGCTGGCGGTCGAAAGCCTGGTGCGGACGCACAAAATGGCGTTTCAGGATGCGGAGACGGTCGCGCCCGCGCTGGTGTCGTTGACGCAGGTGGCCCGCGCGCTCAAGGTCAAAGAACTGCACATTGCGCGGGCGACGCTGCGCGACGGGTTGCTGGGCGAAATGGCCATGCGCGAACACTTGGCCGTCGGCTATGAGGAACAGGTGATTTATTCCGCGCAAACCCTTGCCGCGCGCTACGGGATGGATGCCGCCCACGCCCAGAACGTCACGGTCGGCGCGCTGGCGCTGTTCGATGAACTGCAAGAGGAGCACCAGCTCAGTCGGCATGCCCGCCTGTTGCTGCGTTGCGCCGCCATTCTGCACGATATCGGCCAATTCGTGAATGCCCGCGCACACCACAAACATTCGCTGTATCTCATCCAGAATAGCGAGTTGTTCGGCCTGACGCGCCACGATATGCAAATCGTGGCGACGGTGTCGCGCTATCACCGCAAAGCGCTGCCCAGCCCGGCCCACCCGGAGTTCGCCATGTTGTCGCAGGACGACCGCATGACCGTCGCCAAGCTGGCGGCCATGTTGCGTGTGGCGGATGCGCTGGAGCGCACGCACCGCGAAGCGCCACGCCCCACGGAGTTCCGCCGCGAGGGCGACCGGTTCGTCATCGTGCTGCGCAACATGGAGGATTTGACCATGGAACGGCTGGCGTTGAAGGACAAGGGCAACCTGTTCATTGATGTTTTCGGCATGATTCCCGAACTGCGCGAAGTGCGCACCGATGTTCCCGGCGGTGTCACCGGGTGAGGATGTAGTATGGCCACCAAACGTAAACCGCCCCGCGAGGAGTCCCGTTTGCTCAATCGCGAACTGAGCTGGATCGAATTTAATTTCCGCGTGCTGCAACATGCGGAAGATGCCGGCCAGCCGCCATTGGAACGGCTGCGCTTTATCGCCATCACCGCCTCCAATGCCGACGACTTTTTCATGGTGCGCGTGGGCGGCCTGAAGATGTTGCAGCAGGCGGGCCGCGACACCCCGGACCCCGCCGGCCTGACTCCCCGTGCGCAACTGACCCTTATCGCCGAGCGAATGCGCGAAATGGTGCTGCGGCAGCAAGCCTGCCTGACGCGCGAAATCGAACCCGCCCTGCGCAAGGGGGGCGTCCGTCGTCTCAAGTTTGCCGAGCTTAGCGCCGCGCAGTTGCGCCACGTGGAGGCCGTTTTTGAGGACTCCATTTTTCCGGTCATCACCCCGGTGGCGGTGACCCCCGGCGAAGAGTTCCCGCTGCTGGCGGGCCTGAGCCTGGCCCTCTACCTGCGGCTGGCCGGCACTCCGGCAGATGCCACCCCGCGCCATGCGCTGGTGGCGCTGCCGCGCGTGCTGGCGCGCTTCCTGACCCTGCCCGATGAAACCGGATACTCGTATATCCTGCTCGAAGATGTGGTGCGCGCGTATGTGGATCGTCTGTTCCCCGGCGTGGCGGTGCTGGAGTGCGCCGCCTTCCGCATTACCCGCAATGCCGATATGAGCGTACGCGATGATGGCGCGGGCGACCTCCTCGCCCAGATGCGCGAGGTTCTCACCGAGCGCCGCGAGAGCGATTGCGTGCGGCTGGAAATCGAAAAACGCGCCTCGGCCAGCGCGCAGGCTTTGTTGCGCACGGCCCTGCGCCTGGAGCCGGCCGATGTGTATCGCGTGTCCGGCCCGCTGGATTTGGCCGCCTTCTTCCGGTTGGCCAATCTTCCCGGCTTTGAGCCGCTCAAGCTGGAGGCCTGGGACCCGCAGCCGGTCCCCGAAGCGCCGCCCACCGAGTTGATGTTCGATACCCTCAAGCGCGGCAATCTGCTGCTGGTTCATCCTTACGAAAGGTATGACCCCGTGGTGCGCCTGCTGCAAGAGGCCGCCGACGATCCCACCGTGCTGGCCATCAAGCAGGTGCTCTACCGCGTCAGCGAGAACAGCCCCGTGGTGGCCGCCCTGATGCGGGCCGCCGAACGCGGCAAACATGTTACCGCCCTGATTGAACTGAAGGCCCGCTTCGATGAAGCGCGCAACATTGATTGGGCCGACGCGCTCGCGCGCGCTGGCGCGCAGGTGATCTACGGCGTCAAGGGGTACAAGACCCACGCCAAGGTGTGCGTGGTGATCCGGCGCGAGCCGGAAGGGGTGGCGCGCTATACCCACTTCGGCACCGGCAACTATAACGAGAAAACCGCCCGGCTTTATGCCGACGTGAGTTTCCTGACCCGCGCCGAAAACTATGGCGCGGATGCCTCCGTGTTTTTCAACACCATCACCGGCTACTCGCAGCTCGCCAAGTTCCGCAAAGTGGAAGCCGCCCCGCTGGGAATCCGGCCCCGCCTGCTGGAATTGATTAACAGCGAAACCGAGCGCGCCCGCCAGGGTGAAGATGCCGCCATCGAGGCCAAGATGAATGCCCTGGTGGACCCTGAATTGATTGAGGCGCTCTATCGCGCCTCGCAAGAAGGCGTCAAAATCCGCCTGAACGTGCGCGGGATTTGTTGCTTGCGCCCCGGCGTGAAGGGCTGGAGCGAAAACATCACCGTCATCAGCATCGTGGACCGCTACCTCGAACACGCCCGCATCTTCCGTTTCCTCAATGGCGGCACCCCGCGGCTGTTCATCGCCAGCGCCGATTGGATGCCCCGCAATCTGGACCGGCGCATCGAGCTGATGATTCCCGTCGAAGACCCCGTCAGCGCGGACAAACTCACGCAATATCTGACGGTGTGCCTGGCCGATACCCGGCAAGCCTGGCAATTGCAGGCGGATGGCTCCTACCTGCGCCGCCAGCCGGACCCCCGTCATCCGGCCCTGCGTTGCCAGGAAGAAATGCAGCGGCGCGCGGAAGCCGTCGCCACGGCGGCCTCGCAACGGCAAGCGCCGGTATTCGAGCCCCAACGCCCCGCCGAACAGAAGAAATAGCCGCCATGGCTCCGCCACCCGTCCCGTCCACCGGTTCCAAGCGTATGGCTGCCCGCGCCGCCACCACATTCTGCCGGTTGCTGGCCGAGCAGCGCGCCATTGTGTTGAAAAACGAGCGGCCGGTCCTTGCCGGCTCGGTGGATGCCCTGCACGACCTCCGCGTGGCGCTCCGCCGGCTGCGCTGTCTAACCGCCACATTCGTGCAGTTGGACAAGAAAAAACTGACTGATCTCGACCGGCAACTGGCCGGTGTGTGCGATGCCGTCGGATTGGCCCGCGATCTGGATGTCTGGGGCGAGCTGTTTCGCCGCCTGCTACGAACCGGCGGCCTGAAGCAGATTAGCCATGCCGAACAACGTCGGGTTTTTGCTGCGCTGCGCCAGCAACGCACCGAACTGGTCAAAGAGGCCGTGGAAAGCCCTCAATTCCAGTATCTCAAACAAACCCTGCGCGCGTGCCGGCCGGGGGCGCTGGCGGGGGTGCGCCCGGATACTCCGCCCGCACGAGTATTTGCCGCCCGCCGAATACTGGAGGTTCGCGCCATGATTGCCGATCGCTACCGCAAG